>DHGT01000072.1:0-210 GCA_002402905.1 Desulfatitalea sp. UBA4791
CATAAATATTACGCTGTAGTAATAATTGGTTTTAAAAATTTCATGGATGATATCGATATCTCTTACAGCGAATCTGTAAATGGTTTACGCATTACAATCGATCCCAAAAAGATAGGCACATACACTGAGAATATGAAAAGACTTTTGCCAAAAGTATATGATAGTTTTGAAGACAATGAAAGCGTAGCATAATCGGGTAGCCGGGGGTTT
>DHGT01000072.1:236-4973 GCA_002402905.1 Desulfatitalea sp. UBA4791
CCCACAGCTCTTTGACAGATAGAAGGCCTTGCTCCCTGAGCCATTGATTCGTCATGCCGGTTTGGGTCGCCAAGGTCCGCGACAGATGCCATGGCCCCCGACGACTGATCGCCGTCAGGATGGCATGCGCCTTGGAGGTGCCGAGCTTGAGCAGGTTGCTTACCTTCGTTCGCGCGTAGCGCCACTGTTTCCAATAGCACATACGGACTCTTCTACGAAGCCAGCGATCTATTTCTGGGATGACCCGGTAGTACTGAGACAGACCGTAGTAGTTCATCCAGCCGCGCAGATATAAGGCAAGTTGATCCATCCGGTACTGCATGGAGACAAACCAACTGCGACCGGTCAACTGCTTGATGCGTCGTTTGAACTTAGCGAACGCCGCATCCGACCAGCGGATTTTGCCACCGACGATGGTAAAGCCCAAGAAGCTGGTTCGGTCGATTTTGGCAACCTTGCTTTTGGCCTCGTTGACCTTGAGCTTGAGCTTGCGTTCGATAAAGCGCTTGACGGAAGTCATCACCCGCTCGCCTGCCCTTTGACTTTTCACCAAGACGATGAAGTCGTCGGCATAGCGAACGAAACGGTGACCGCGTCGCTCAAGTTCCTTGTCCAGGTCGTCGAGCACGATGTTGGCCAGAAGCGGCGATAGCGGACCGCCTTGCGGCACCCCCTTGCGGGTTTGCTGGAACTGACCGTTGACGATCACTCCTGCACGCAGGTATTTTCCGATCAACTTCAGGACGCGCTTGTCACAAACCTTGCGGGCCACCCGGTGCATGAGCACATCGTGGTCGACCGTGTCGAAGAACTTTTCAAGGTCCATGTCCACGGCCCATCGGTAACCTTCTTTGACGTAGGCTTGCACCTGTTTCACCGCGTCATGGGCCGACCGGTGGGGTCTGAACCCATAGCTGTGATCCGAGAAACCGGGTTCAAAGAAAACCGTCAATACCTGGGCAATGGCTTGCTGAATCAGCCGATCCACCACCGTTGGAATACCCAAAGGGCGCAGGCCGCCCGAAGGCTTGGGAATTTCAACGCGTTTGACCGGCCAGGGGTGGTAGCTACCTGCCTGGAGTCGAGATCGGATTTCAGACCAGTCTTGCCGTGCCTCGGCGGGAAACTTGTCTACGGTCACCCCGTCGACGCCAGGGACGCCGGCGTTGTTTAAGACGCGCTTCCAGGCCTTGTGCAGGTTGGGCCGGGACAAAATCCATTTGAGCAGGTATTCATTTGGCTCGGGCGGGTCCACGGTGCGCCGCATGGGCACTTCACCGGTCGGTTTCAGCGTGTCATGCGAGCTCATGGGTGCTCCTTGCCGTCTTGATGTTCGGCCCTTCGCCATGTCCCGGGCATTACCCCGGGCGTTGGGCTACTATGGCCTCGGCTGACTTCTGCCCGATCACCTTGACGGTTTCCCGGCAAGGCGTGGCTCAAGAGGCGTTTCCACAGCGTTCATCCTGCATAGCCCTCTTTGTTTCTTGGCGCAGCACTGGGCGGGATGCTTTCCCATGCTGCCGGGACTTGGTAAACCGGTTGCCCCTTCCGGTAGTTTCACCGGATGAACAATGGATGCCGCCGCCTGCGCCAACTAGGCCGGGCAGATCTCCCCGGATAAGAGCGTGAACTGTNNTTGCCCGGAGACTGGGCCTTGTATGACGTTTCTGTTCGTCGGCTCATGACTTTGCACTCGGACTTCCTTCGGACGAGGCCTCGCGGCATCGCCCTTGTCGTCGGCTAATGTTTGGGTTAAGATCCGGGAAAAACAAAGGATCGTAACCGGGTTCACACATAGGGGACTTTCACCCCATAAGNNTTTGAGAGGGACGCGTGTTACGCTGGCGCTCCACACGCGCCCCTCAAGCTGGCCGTTATGCCTTCGCAACAGGAAGAAACGCAATTGGCGACTTACAAGGAAATTCAGGAGGACATCCGAGAACGGTATTGCGTTGCTGTTAAGACATGCTGGATTGCTGATGTCAAACGGCAACACGGGCAAACAAGAAGGAAAGCATCCAACAGGTTGGACCCGGAGAGAGTAAAATACCCATGTCCAGCTGACAAGCAGAGACTCATAGAGGAATCTCTAAGACGGTTCGGTGATCTGTGAGGCCCGACCAAATCAAGGTGCGTCATCGGGAGGAGGCATGCCAACAATCTTTACTTGCGGAGGCCCCGCCAGGAAAACCCAGTTCACATACGAGGGCAATTTCGACAGCGGCGTTACCATACGGTTCACTTCGGGCGATACAAGAATCTGCAATGACTTTCTAATAGCAGCTATTGACCGTTTTAGAGGCAGTCAGGTGAAGGGAGGTTTTTCTATGACGAATCCAACACCTGGTGGGTTTGGTCATTGGGTTGAAAATAACTCGAGAACTTTGAATACAACTCCGCTGAGCCCTCGGCATGGGTCTTTCATTGCCGCAATTCTGCAAGAGATGGGCTACCTTAAGTGTCGTCTGGAAGGAAACGCGGTCATTCTGGAATTCACGGCATAACCTCATGGATTGATTCGACCTGTTCCTCAAGGTCGATATCAATCCAATGTTCAAGAAGCCCGATTCAGTGAGACCGGCACGGAAGTCGTAAAGGGGTATTGGTTCGAAAAATGACTTGAGGTGGGGGCCACCTCGGCGAAATAAAATGCACGAGGTGGCTTCCGTGAGTGCAACGAAACTGCGGGAATCTGATTATACACCAAAATGGATGGTGCACAATTGCCCCAAATTTCGGTGAATGAGCGCACTTCACCAAGTCCGATTCAAAAGCACAATCGGAATCTTGGAAAAGTAAATATCAGCCGCGCTTATTCTATCCGGACCCGCGAAACGGCAAATGCACCGGCAGGATAGAAGCATAATAAACGAAAGTACCGCCGCATTTATCGCACCTGGGCACAAACGGTTCGATGCAGATCGTACGGATCGCATGCACCACAGCGGCGGCACAACGCTCGATGCAATCGGCAACGCTTTGCATCGACAGCGCCGAACCAGGGCTCATGAAGCCATAGTAGCGAATTTTCATGAACCCGGAGGGCAGCACATGTTGCAAAAAGCGGTGTATGAAAGCCATGACCTCCAGCGACATGGTGCGCCAGCGGTTGCTTTGCTGCTTTTTGTACTTGAAAAACACGCGACGGTCTTCGATTTTGACGATGCGGCTGTTGGAAATGGCCACCCTGAACACATAGGGCGCCAGATATTTGATGGCCCGCGCCCCAGCGCCGACCATCCGACAGTCCACCACCCAGGCTTGCTTCCAGACATCGGCGCAGATGCTGGAAGCAAGCCCGCATTTTTTCATGGCATCGTAAAATTTGGCCTTGAAAATCTTTGACATCGCCCGCACGGGCAAAAAGAAATCCGCGCGACTCGGATGCCATTTGCCATCGGCTTTGGTCATAGCCCCGGCCGGAACCACATAGTGGATGTGGGGATGATAGGGCAGTGTGCGGCCCCAGGTGTGGAGCACGCCGAAAAAGCCCGCAAGATCCGCACCGATGAACCTATCGTCGCGGGCCAGCTTTTTCATCGTTTGGGATGAAGCATCGAACATGGCGCCATAGCATTGGCGCTGATGGCTTCGGATAAAACCCCGAATCGCCTCGGGCACCGTAAAGGTGATTAAAAAGTGGTTCACCGGTAGTTGTTCGGAAAGACGCTTGGAAAGCCACTGGCGGGTCTTGTCGCCCTGACAGTTGGGACAATGCCGATTGCCGCACGATCGCATCACCGTGTGGCGGTGGCCGCATTCACCGCACCGAAACAGCGAAGCGCCATAATGCTCGGTGCGACAATGGACGATGGCCTCGATGGTCTTTCGATGCTGATCGGGCATGGCATCGCCAAAGCGCTTGATATACTCTGGACCGTAATGGCGCATGATCTGCTTAAGCGTTGCCATTATCGAATCCTTTCATCAACTCGTTGATGATGGCATAGGCATCTTCGGCGCCCTTGCGGGTCAGATGAAAGTAGGCCATGGTGGTCTCTAAATTGGTGTGCCCCATATAGCGTTGGATCACCCTGGGATTGGTCCCAGCTTCGAGCAGATGGGTGGCGTAGCAGTGACGCAAGGTGTGGATCGAGACCCGGCGCTTTTTGATCCCGGCATCGAAGCGTGCCTGACGAAAAGCGCCCTGGACGCTGTCGATGGCCATGGGGGTCTTTGACACAGCCCCCTTGTTTTGTCCCCGGCGCAGCGCCGGGAAAATCAGCACGGGATTTTTGTGCGTGGCCCAGTACCGGCGCAGCAAGCCAAGGGTGTCTGCCGGCAGGGGCACAAAGCGGTCCTTGGCCCCCTTGCCGCGATGCACGTGGACCATCATGCGGGATTTGTGTCGATATCGGACACCTGGATGGCCAGCGCCTCGGACAACCTGAGCCCACAGGCATAGACCGTCGATAAAAAGGCATAGTTGTGAAAGGTTTTGACCTTGCTTAAAATCCGGTACACCTCCTCGCGGCTCAAGATGCACGGCAGGCGGCGTTCGCGCTTGGCGTTGAGATAGCTGAAGGTGTGCCAGTTTCGTTTGAGCACATGGGTGAAAAAGAACTTGATCCCACTTTGGGCGATCCGCAAAGTGGCTGCAGACCACCTGTCCTTGTTGCGCCGGTGCAGAAAATAATCCTGCACCTGGCGCTCGGTGATCTTTTTTGGCGGCAGGTTGTAAAAGTCGACCAGTTGCCGCACCGAGCGGGTATAGCACAGCTGGGTGCTTTTGCTCAT
>DHGT01000015.1 GCA_002402905.1 Desulfatitalea sp. UBA4791
GCCCGGCGCCAGCTCTGTCCCAGCATCAGGCGCCCTTCGATCAGGGTCCGCTGGTCCCAGGCGGAGGAGGTCAGACGATCCATTCCCAGGGCGATGCCGTTCATGGTGTTGCCCAACAACATGCCGAGCAGCGGAATGGCGTATTGGGGTTCGTACCAGGGCTGGGGCCGGATAAGAACCCCCAAGGCCAGGATGGTGACCGCAAACGATGAAATAAACATGGAGAGCGTGCCCAGGCCGAAACCCCAGAAGCCGGCAAAGCGTCTTTTCTGGCGCCCGAGCACCTCGCGACCGGCAGCCAGCAGCATCACGCAAGCCACCAGCGCGATCCAGCCCAGATGCACGTGGGTAAAGAGCGCTTTAAGGACGAACCCGACCAGCATCAATTGGATGGTCATGCGTATGGCGGCCACGGCGAGCTGGCCCTCGAGTTGCAGACGCATGATCCGGGAGAGGACGGCCAAAAGCACCACCAGCCCGGCAGCCAGGCTCAAATCCAGCGGAGAAAGCGCGATGATGGTCATGGTATCTCCCGTGGACAAATCACGCCGGGATCCGGCCGGCGTCCAAAATTGCCAACCGGCCGTTGCCCAGGGTATAGATGGGGTCGCACCAGCGGCGCAACTGCTCCAGGTCATGACTCACCCAGACGATCACCGGTCGGTGCTGCCGCCGGAATTCGTCGATCAACGTTTCCGCCCGTTCGGTGTTGGTGTCGTCCAGATTGGCGGTCGGCTCGTCGAGGAGCAGCACGCGGGGCTGGTTCACCAGAACCCGCAGCAAAGCCAGGCGCTGGCGCTCGCCGCTGGACAGATGGGACACCTGCCAGGTCATGACGCCACTGTCGAATCCCAGCTGTTCCAAACCATATGGGGGCCAGTGTTCGAAATGTTCGCCCACCGTATCGTACCACCAGGCCGCCTCGGCCGGCAGCAAAGCGACCTTGAATCGCCACTGGGGCGCCGGGATCTGATCGGCCGCGACATCATCGAGCCACATCCGCCCCTCATGGGGGTCCAGATCGGCCATGGCCCTGAGCAGCAGCGATTTGCCGGTACCCGATGGCCCTGTAATGCCTGCGGCTTGACCGGATAAAATAGTCAAATCCAGATGATTCAACGATCGGCAACCCAGCGCTTCCAGTTTCAACCCGTCGCTCATCGGTCAACTCTTTTCGCCGGCACGCAGGGCCACCATCAGCACCGAAATGGCGGCCGGCGTGATGCCAGATATGCGGGAGGCCTGGCCCAGTGATATGGGACGGATCGTGGAGAGCTTCTCTTTGAGTTCGTTGGACAACCCGTGGACCCGATCATAATCGAAATCGTCGGGCAGCCGGATCTGTTCGAGGTGCTTGAAACGTTCGATCTCGCTCAGCTGCCGCCGGATATACCCCTCATATTTGATTTCGATTTCAACCTGGCGGGCCACCCGCTCGTCAAGGGGCTTCGGCGGCGGTGCCAGCTGCCGCACGATATCGTAATTCACTTCGGCACGTTTGAGCAGTTGATCGAGATGGATGCCGCTGGTGATGGCGTTGGAGCCTCTGGCGGCGAGATACTGATTCACTTCGGGCAAAGGCTTGACCACTGTCGTGCACAAGCGCCCCATCTCCGCGTCGATCTCTCTTTTTCGTTCCACGGCCGCCTGGGCCGCAGCATCGGCGATCAGGCCCAGTTCGTGCCCGATGGCCATCAACCGCAGGTCGGCATTGTCCTCGCGCAGCATCAGTCGGTATTCGGCACGTGACGTGAACATACGGTAAGGTTCCCGGGTGCCGCGGGTGACAAGATCGTCAATCATCACGCCCATATAGGCCTTGGAACGGTCCAGAAGAAAGGGTGGTCTGCCCTGGATGCGACAGGCGGCATTGATGCCGGCCCATAAACCTTGCGCCGCAGCCTCTTCGTACCCGCTGGTGCCATTGATCTGGCCGGCCAGGTAAAGCCCGGCCACCGGCTTGGTCTCCAGGGTCGGCTTGAGCTGAATGGGGTCGACATAATCATACTCGATGGCATAGGCGGGCCGCATGATCTCGGCCGCTTCCAATCCATCCACCGATCGCACGACGCGCAACTGGATGTCGAGGGGCAGGCTGTTGCCCAGGCCGCTGGCATAAATTTCCTGGGTGTCGAGTCCTTCGGGTTCGAGAATGACCTGGTGGCTCTCCTTGTCGCTGAAACGCACCACCTTGTCCTCGAAAGAGGGGCAGTATCGGGCCGGTGTGCCCTTGATCACCCCGCCGTAAAGAGCCGACAAGTGCAGGTGGTCGCGCACGATTTTATGGACGCGGGGGTTGGTGCGCCCGATATAGCTGGGCACTTGGGGCAGATGGATGCCCTCGCTGAATAAGGAAAATGGTTGGGGCTCCCCCTCCAATTCCTGGGCGTCGAATCTGGAAAAGTCGATGCTGTCGCGGTGCAGCCGCGGCGGTGTGCCGGTCTTCATGCGGCCGAGGCGCAGGCCGATAGCGGCCAGACTTTGCGCCAGGCCATAGGCCGCAAACTCTCCCGCGCGTCCGGCCTTGACCGCGGTAAAGCCGATATGCACCAGGCCGCTGAGAAAGGTGCCGGTGGCCAGAACCACGGCGCCGGCCTGAAAGCCGTAACCGGTGTGGTCCTCGACGCCCACCACGCGCCCGTTTTCCATGACCAGCCGCTCGACCAGGGCCTGCTTGAGATCCAGGCGGGGTTGGCGCTCCAGGACGGCTTTCATGGCCACATGATACCGCTGCTTGTCGTTCTGGGTTCGGGACGACTGCACGGCCGGGCCTTTTTTGGTATTCAAGAGCTTGTACTGAATGGCCGATTGGTCTGTAATCTTGGCCATCTCGCCGCCCAGGGCATCGATCTCCTTGACCAGCTGGCCCTTGGCCATGCCACCGATGCTGGGGCTGCAAGGCATGGCCGCGATTTTGTCCAGATCGATGGCCAACAGCAGGACGCTGCATCCCATGCGGGCCGCGGCCAGGGCCGCCTCGCAGCCGGCATGGCCCGCGCCGACCACGATCAGATCATAATCCTTTGGATAGGTCGCCATGTTGGATATTACACCTGCGTTTCACATCAATGGCAGGCTTATATAACGATTTCGGCGGAAAGTCGAGGCGGCCGATGACGTACGCGCCATTCCCGTTCACCCACTGAATCTGCCATCTATTTTTTGACACCGCCCCCCTTCGGCAACACCAGGTTCAACACCACCCCGACGATGCCGGCCAGGCCGATCCCCTTGAGGCTGAACTCTCCGACATCGAAGGTCATGCCGCCGATGCCGAACACCAGGATCAGGGCGATGATCGACAGGTTGCGCGGTTCGGTCAGGTCGTCGCCGGCCTTGACCAGGGAGTTGAGCCCGACCACGGTAATGGCGCCGAACAGCAGGAGCATGATACCCCCCATGACCGGCACGGGAATCGTTTGCAAAATGGCGCCGATTTTACCGATGAAGGCCAGCACGATGGCAAACATTGCGGCCCAGGTCATGATGGCCGGGTTGTACATGCGGGTCAAGGTCACCGCGCCGGTGACTTCAGAATAGGTGGTGTTGGGGGGGCTGCCGAGAAAAGAGGCCAGGGAGGTGGCCAGGCCGTCTCCCATCATGGTCCGGTGGATTCCCGGTTCCTTGAGGTAGTCCTTTCCGGTGACATGGCCGATGGCCAGAATATCGCCGAAGTGCTCGATGGCCGGCGCAATGGCCACGGGCACGATGAACAGCACGGCTTGCAGATTCCATTCGGGCAGCACAAAGGCCGGCACGGCAAACCAGGCCGCCTCGAAAATGGGCGCAAAGGAGGAGGCCAGGAAAATGGGCACCATGCGCTTGGTCAGAGACTGGAACAACAAGGTGCCGACGTCGGCCGTAAAGAGGGCCACGTTGGGGTCCAACCCGGTGAGCAGGAGTACCAGCACCAGCGCACCGAACGCCACGAAAAGCATCTGGGCGCCGACCAGGCTGTCTCGCATTCTGAAGTCATACGCAGTGGAAGTATTTGGGTTTCGCGACATGCCATCTCCTGATCCGGCCGCACCAGAAGTTTATGTGTGACCCTACTTGGTGCCGAATATCTTGTCGCCGGCATCGCCCAGTCCGGGCAGAATGTAGCCGATGTCGTTGAGGCGTTCGTCGATGGCAGCCACGAAAATCTCCACATCCGGATGGTGCTTTTCCAAATTTCGCAGGCCCTCGGGGGCCGCCACGAGGAAAATCCCCTTGATTGTCCGGCAGCCGGCGGCCTTGATCTGGTCGATGGTGGCGATCAGCGTTCCGCCCGTGGCCAACATGGGGTCCAGAATCAAGGCGATACGCTCCTCCATGTTGCTGGTCATCTTCACATAGTACTTCACCGGCTCCAGGGTCTCCTCGTTGCGGTAGAGGCCGATGACGCTCACCCTGGCGGAAGGGATCATGTTCAACACGCCGTTCATCATCCCGAGCCCGGCCCTCAAAATAGGAACGACCGTAATCTTTTTCCCTTTGATCCGCTCGACCTGAACCGAGCCGGCCCATCCCTGGATCGTTGTGGGCTCGGTGGGCAGATCCTTGGTGGCCTCGTAAGTCAGCAGGGTGGCGACTTCCGATGCCAGGTCACGAAAATCCTTGGTCGTCACATCGTTAACCCGCATCAATCCCAACTTGTGTCGAATCAGGGGGTGCTGCACCAGTTTGACAGGCAAGGCGATCTCCTTTCTAAGTAGTCACCAGCATAAGCTCGATGGCACCCCAGCCTTATGCAAAATGTTGTATCGTGTCAAGCCCTGATAGCACCATATGTTGTGCAAACACCCATAGACTCCCACGCGCTTGCAGGAACCCATAAATGGGGTTGATCCCAAATGGATCTTTGTATACGCTAGAAGTCGTTTTTCAGCTGCTTCCGCCGATCGCATCGCCACCATTTTCCCCTGACCGGACCGCAAACGGACCCCTGCTTATGTCACGCCAACTGACAGGAAGGAATGTTATGAGTGCTCCCAACGCAGTCGTTCAAACCCTTGCACCCTCCGAGGTGCGCTCCTTCGACACCCTCAGAACAAGCGTCATGCACCACATCTGCTTCACATTGGGCAACGACCCGTCCAAACCCAGTCAATATGCCGCGTTCATGGGATTGGCCTACAGCGTGCGCGATCGTTTGATCGAACGCTGGATCGAAACCCAACGGGCGCTCTACGACACCCTGGCCAAGCGGGTCTATTTTCTCTCGCTCGAATTTCTGCCCGGCCGTTTCTTGAAAAACTACTTGATCAGCTTACGAATGGAGGATGAAGCCCGCCAGACCATGGCCGACATGGGATTCGATCTGGACGAGCTGGAGGAAGAGGAGTGGGACGCGGGTTTGGGCAACGGCGGATTGGGCCGTCTGGCCTCGTGCTACATGGACTCGCTGGCCTGCCTCGACCTGCCGGGCTATGGATATGGCATCCGATATGATTACGGCATTTTTCACCAGATCATCGACAACGGCTACCAGCGCGAACAGTCGGACAACTGGCGGCGTCAGGGCACCCCTTGGGAAATTCAGCGGCGTCATTATCTGTTGCCGGTGCGCTTCTACGGCCGCACCGAAACCTACCGAGACACGGCGGGTCGTCAGCGTTATCGCTGGGTGGACGGCGAGGTGGTCATGGCCATGGCCTGCGACATCCTGGTGCCGGGTTACGGCGACGACCATGTGACCAACATGCGGCTGTGGGCCGCCCAATCGAGCCGCGAATTCAATCTGGAAAACTTCAATCAGGGCGATTACATCGGCGCGGTGCAGTCCAAGGTGGTGAGCGAAAACATCTCCAAGGTACTTTACCCGAGCGACGAAAAGGAGTGGGGCAAGGAGCTGCGGCTCAAACAGCAGTACTTCTTTGTGGCCGCCACGCTGAACGATATTCTGCGCCGCTACCGCAAACTGAACCGTTCCTTCGCCGATCTTCCCAATTTTGTCGCCATTCAGCTCAACGACACCCATCCCAGCATCGCGGTTCCCGAACTCATGCGGCTGCTCATGGACGAGGAGGGATTGGGATGGGACGAGGCGTGGCGGATCTGCGAGCAGACCTTCGCCTATACCAACCACACCGTGCTGCCCGAGGCGCTGGAGACCTGGCCGGTGGATCTCATGGGCCGGCTGTTGCCGCGCCACATGCAGATCATTTTCGAGATCAACCACCGGTTCCTGGAAACGGTGCGCGGGCGCCGTTCGGCCGATGAAGGGTTGGCCGCCCGGGTCTCTCTGATCGGTGAAGGCGCCGTGCAGCATGTGCGCATGGCCCATCTGGCCATTGTCGGAAGTCATACCGTCAATGGCGTGGCCGAGCTGCACAGCCAGATCCTGAAGAATGAATTGTTCCGCGATTTTCATGCGCTCTATCCCCGCCGTTTCCGCAATGTCACCAACGGCGTCACACCCCGACGCTGGCTGGCCCAGTGCAATCCCGAACTCTCCTCCCTGATCACCTCGGTCATCGGTCCGGATTGGATCTGTGATCTGGAGCGGCTGGAAGAGCTCGTTCCCTATGCCGAGGACGCCGAATTCCGCCAACGCTGGATGGCCACCAAACAGGCCAACAAAAAGCGACTGGCCGGCTACATCCTGCGCAAAATCAAACTGGGCGTCGATCCCGACACCCTGTTCGATGTCCAGGTCAAGCGCATCCACGAATACAAACGCCAGTTGCTCAATGTGCTCCACGTCATCACTCTTTTTAACCGAATCAAGGCCGCCCCTCAGGCGGACGTGGTACCGCGCACCGTCATCTTCGCCGGAAAAGCGGCACCGGCCTACTACCTGGCCAAGCTGATCATCAAACTGATCAATTCCGTGGCCAACGTGGTCAACAGCGATCCGGATGTCCAAGGCCGGTTGAGGGTGCTCTTTCTGCCCAACTATTGCGTCTCCCAGGCGGAAAAGATCGTTCCGGCCGTGGATCTTTCCGAGCAGATCTCCACGGCCGGCATGGAAGCCTCGGGCACGAGCAACATGAAGATGGCCCTGAACGGTGCACTGACCATCGGAACCCTGGATGGGGCCAACATCGAAATCATGGAGGCCGTGGGCAGTGAAAACATCTTCATCTTCGGTCTGACCGCCGAACAGGTCATGGAGAGGCGCCGGAACGGCAACGACCCGAATGCCTGCGTCCGCGACGACGATGAATTGCGATCCGCCCTGGACACCATCGCGTCGGGGGTATGCTCCGCCCACGATCCGACTTTGTTTGCCCCTATCCTCGGCGCTATCTACGAACGCGGCGACTACTATATGCTGCTGGCCGACTACCGCGCCTATGTCGAGGCCCAGGAAACGGCCGCCCGTCTGTTTGCCGACAGGGAGGCCTGGGCCCGCAGGTCGATTCTCAACACGGCCCGCATGGGGCGATTTTCCAGCGATCGAGCGGTGATGGAGTATGCCAACCACATCTGGCATGTCCAACGCCTCGTGTAGGGTCGCGGGAAATGCAAATCAAAGACGGTGAGGCGTCGGGATCTGCATAGGAGTGCCCATATATCGAGTTGAAAATGAGCAGTTTTACCAATTGCACAAATTGTCACACTTTTGGTATATATGCCGTTATTATTGGCGAACGTGCCGTTACCGTGCCGTTTTACCCTGATGGTTTCCGTCTCGACCCTGTGCCATTTATATTCGGTGCCAGGGTCGGGTCATCACCAACCCAAAGGAGGAAAACACCATGAGAGGAACAATGAAGACAAAATCGTTGGTATTCGTCACCCTGCTGGTTGCCGCGTTGATGTTTGCATCGATTCAAGGATGCGCGACCTCACCCGCCCAACCGATGGGCGATTTGGAACAAAAAATCGACCAGGCCATGGCCGATTCCAGCAAGGCGCTGAGTGAGGCCCAGGCGGCCAAGAGCATGGTCGGCACCGACGCCCAGCGGGCCGAGGCGGCTGCGCTGAGAGCTGAACGAGCAGCCGATCGGGCCGAAGCGGCCGCGGCCCTGGCCGAGGAGATGGCCCAGAAGGCCGAAGCGATTTTCATGCAAAAAATGAAAAAGTGAAACACGGTCTTACCTGGATAACTTGGCGCCGGGGTTCCCTGGTTCTCCTCTCCTGTTTATGGATCGGTCTATGGCATTGCGACATCGCCCATGGCGATACCCCCGACCGACAGCAGCGGAGCACCTACACCCTGGCGCCAGGCAACGCGCTTATCGGCCATCCGTGGGAGCATGCGATCCAAAAAGGTGAAACCCTGCTGGATGTCGCCCGACTCTATGACCTGGGCTTTAACGAGATCGAATTGCTCCATGCCCATTGGGATCCGTGGTTGCCGAGCGTCGGCGCCCAGGTCATGGTTCCTTCGTTCTGGGTTCTGCCCGATGCAGGCCCTGCGGAGATCGTGATCAATGTGGCCGAGTTGCGTCTGTACCGTTTTTCCCCGGACCGCCGACGGGTGACGACGTTCCCCATCGGCATCGGCGAAAAGGATGCCGCCACACCCATCGGAACGTTTCGGATCAGCGATAAAAAGCAACATCCTTCCTGGTCGGTACCGCCGTCCCTGCGTCACAAATATCAGGTCCACTGGTTCCCTCCCGGTCCGGACAATCCTCTGGGAGAGTTCTGGATGGGACTCAACGGCACCCGTTATGGCATCCACGGGACCGATGTGCCCTGGTCGATCGGCCGGTTGGTCACCCATGGCTGCATTCGCCTCTATCCTGAAGATATCACCGAGCTTTTCGAGCAGACCCCTGTCGGCGCCCAGGTGGAATTGATCTACCAACCCATCAAGATCGGACCGCTGAACGATCGCATCTTCGTCGAAGTTCACCCGGACATCTACGGACGCATCGGCGACCTGGTGAGCTTCGGATTCGCCCTGCTGCACGAGCGCGGCCTGGTTCATCGCGTGGATGCCAAAAAGATGTACCGGGCACTGAAACAGCAAAATGGTCTTCCGGTCGACGTCACCCGGGATGCCGATTTGCGGGCCGCCGAAAAAGACGGGTGACCCTGATGGCATACGATCAGTCCAAGATTCTGCAGGCCATGCGGCAGCCGGAATTTTATCCCCATCCCGTCAGCCACCTCCACCAGTGCGAAACGCATATTTCGACGGTGTTTCTGACCGGATCGTTTGTCTACAAAATCAAAAAGCCGGTCAATCTCGGATTCCTGGATTTTACGACCCTCGAACAACGGCGTCATTTTTGTGAACGGGAAGTCATGCTGAACCGGAGGCTGTCCCGGGACGTCTATCTCGAAGTCGTTCCCATCACTCGGCAACCCTCCGGCTATCAGTTCCGCGGACCGGGCCATCCGGTCGAATATGCGGTCAAGATGCGGCAGCTTGCCGAGGACGACGGCATGATCGAGAGGCTCAAGCGATCCGCCGTGACGGACGACGATATCGACGACCTCGCGCGACGCCTGGTTTCCTTCTACCGAGAGACCGCTACGGTCGCAAAGAACGGCATGATCGACGAGCGTCCGGACGCCGTGCCGCCCTGGCAGGAAAACTTCGACGTGCTTCGACCGTTTGTCGGGCGATACCTCGACCGAACCGCATTCGATGCCATCGAAACGGCGACACACCATTTTTTCAAATCGCGCCGACCGCTGTTCCAACGTCGGATCGACGGCGGCAAGATCAAAGATTGCCACGGCGACCTGCGAAGCGATCACATCTACTTCACACCGGATGGCATCCAGATCATCGACTGCATCGAGTTCAATGACCGCTTCCGCTACCAGGACATCATCAGCGACCTGGCCTTCCTGGCCATGGACCTGGAAGATCAGGGTTTTATAGAAACCGCCCGCGCCATCATCCGTCAATATGTCGAGCGAACCAGCGATGTGGCGTCCTTGCCCCTGCTCGATTTTTACAGGTGTTACCGTGCCATGGTGCGCTGCAAGGTGAGTTGCGTGCGAGCGTCCCAAATGACCCCAAACGCATTGGCGCATGACAATCCGCAAGCGGCCGCCGGGAGATACCTGGCCATGGCCCATGGCTACGCCGTGGCGTTCGGGCGTCGGGCCATCTGGATCGTTTTCGGACTTCCGGCAAGCGGGAAAAGCACCGTTGCCGCCGAGCTGGGAAGAATCTTGGGCATCGAAGTACTGCGATCGGATGTGATCCGCAAGAAGCTGTTCTCGAAGGCGGGTGAAGGGGGCGGTTCGACGCCATTCGGCAAAGGCCTTTACACCCACACCGCGACCGCGGCGACCTATGAGGAGATGTTCGCCCAGGCTGTGGATGGCCTGGACCGGGATGGGGGAGTCCTCCTGGACGCCACATTTGCCGACGCCGACAGGCGTTCCGAGGCCATTGCACTGGCCAGACGCAACAGTGCCATGCCCATACTGGTAGAGTGCAAGGCCTCCGATTCGGTGCTGGCCACCCGACTGCGCGAACGCGAAACCCAGCCGTCGTTATCGGATGCCCGCCTGCATCATCTCGATGAATTCAAAAAAAAATTCCAGCCGTACGCGTCGTCCGAAGGGGGCATCCACATGATCGCGAACACGGCGACGCCTTTGCCGCTGTCCGTCCAGCGGATCATGCTGACTTACATAGTGGACGGCACGCTCCAGAACCGCAGCGGTGATGACATCAAAGCGGACGGGCCTTGACGTGAACGGCCCATCCGCTTGTCGGGGTTGAGACGCGCTTCAGCCGCCGATCAATCATCCACCCAGGAGATGCACTCCACGGGACATGAATCGATGGCTTCTTCGACGCAGTCATCCGTTGCCTTGGGGTTGATCACCTTGGCCTTCTGGGTATCATCGTCGAATTCGAAGACTTCCGGACACAGTTCGGAACAAGTTTGGCATCCTTCGCACGCGTCTTCATCGATCTCAATGTGTTTGGCCATGGCCTCCTCCTTTAAAGATTCTGCTGGTTAATGAAAAAAACTCGGATGAACCGAGTTCTTAAAAATCTCAGGCAGCGTGACCGTCCGTATCGAAGATTACATTTTGTATCCGATGGCCCTCAAGAAGGATTTACGTTTGGCAATCTCTTCGTCGCCCTCTATCCCTTTGGTTCGAAACCCGTCGACAGCCCCCAGGATGCCGCGCCCCATTTCCGTTTCCGCCACGATCACCTCCACCGGATTGGCGGTTGCGCAGAACACGCGGCACACCTCGGGCACACGCTTGACCGCATTGAGCACATTGACGGGAAACATGTCGCGCATAAAAATGATGAAGCTGTGCCCGGCTCCCAAATTCAATGCGTTCTTCTGGGCGAGGGCGATCAAACCGTCGTCCGTGCCGGCGAAACGGACCAGGCAGACGTCGGATGCCTCGCAGAAGGCCACGCCGAATTTAGCGCCCGGCACCGTATTGACCATGGCTTCGTAAAGATCTTCGACCGTTTTGATAAAATGCGAATGGCCTAAAATGAAATTGAGTTGTTCTGGGTTTTCAATGGGGATGGTTTTGATTTCCACGGCAGCGCTCCTGATCTGGATGTTGAATCACCTGTGGATGGCATGGCTCCTGACGGGACGGACAAGATCGACTGGACCCCAATATGGCACAAATCCGCTCAGGCTGCAATTTGTGATAGCGCATCGCGGTCATTCCGATCCAACAACGGCCGCTCCAAGGCACGGTTGTAAAGATCGACCATCTGGCGTGCCGTCCCTTCGGGAGCGAAACGCACCAGGCTCTGGGCCATGATGCGTGTTACCTGGGCCGCTCGGACCGCGCAGGGCTGCCGGTAAAAGGCCATGGCCTGATCCATTGCCCAGAAAAATCCGGCCGCATCAAAATGCTTGAACAAGAAACCCGATCCGCAGTTGTCCTGGGGTCTCAAATCCTCCACGCAATCGTGGATCGCGCCCGCATCGTGACCCACCGTCAAGGTGCCGTAGCGCTGTCCGATTTTACAAGGCAGCGCACAAGGGTCCAAATAGAGCGGCATGAGGACGAATTCCGCGCCGGCATAGGCCAGCCGGTAGAGCCGGGCATCGAAATCACAAACCACGGCACGATCCTCAAGGTGCCGTAGACGAATCAATGCGCGCATCTGTTCCTGAAAGTCGCCGTCCGCAACAAAAACGATCTGAAGCCGTTGCTCACGGAAACGTTCCAGCACATCCGGAAGGATGTCGGCCATGAGCCGACTGCCCGGTCGCGCGGCATCCAGGCGAGTGGGCCAAAAGCACAACGGGGCTGCGGAATCCATGGGCAGATGCAGCAATTCCTGGATGTAGAGCTTATTATGCAGTTTGGCGGCAAAGTGGGTATCCGGTCCATAAGGCCGCATCAGGGTGCGGTCGGTGGCCGGGTTGAACGAGGCGTCCGGTGTCGGAGACACGGCGTGGAGGCATCCTGCTGTTCGTTTGTTTTGAAGTTCGACCTTCAACCAACCACCGACGTGGTTGTTCCTTTCATCGGTCAATGTATCCAGGTAGGTTGGGCTGAGGATGTGGGCCAGATGGCTGGCGAACAGGCCGCTGGTCAGCACGTCTATGGGGTTGGTCTCTCTCGTCTCCTGATAGTTGACGGGCATTCGGCCGAAAAAGCAGTGCTGCCAGAAGGATGCGACGTCGATGCCGCGATCTTCGATGGTGGACATCAGCAGCTGCGGAGAATCCATGCGGTACATCGTAAACAGACAGCGAATGCCCATGCTCCGGGCCATGGGCGGAATCAACCCGGTCATCCAGTCGTAGCAATGGATCAGGTCCGGTCGGACTTCCGGAATGATACGGTTGATCACTTCCCGCTGAAAGTTCAGGGCGATGCGTATATTCTCCCAATCCGTGGAGAGAAACAGTCTGGGGTGATAGTAGAACGATCGATCCTCGGCGAGATGGAGACGGCTTTCGGGAAGCGCCTGCCGGCGTTTGTGGATATCGATCCCCGCCGCACGCTTGGCGTTCGCCTTGAATAGGTTGCGATAGTTGGGCATGGCCAGGTGCACATCCACGCCCAACTCGAGAAGCATGTGGATGTGTGCCGCGCAGATATCACCCAACCCGCCCGCCCGGGCCGAAATCGTGCCGGAAGCCGGTGCCATGCCTGTGGGCAGGAAGGTCACCTCGGGCGTCACGACGAGTATTCGGGGGGTAGCGGTGGATGTATCCATAAACGACCTCCTCTTGTGACCCTACATGAAAACAAGACGATGGTATGCACCCTGGGCCACCTTTGCTAAGGGGTGTTATACGGTCGGCACGCCTCCGTGATTATCTATGCCATCATTTCCGAAAATTGTTGGTATGCGACTTGATTGAGCATCTCCCTTACGGTTTTCAGATCAAAGGGTTTGTACAGAAAACCATCCACGGTGGTGGAGGCACCAATACGCTCCGCCAGATCATCAGTGCAATGTCCAGTCATGAGGATGACCTTGATACCAAAACAGTGCCTTTTGGCGGCCTCCGCCAATTCATAGCCATCCATGCCCGGCATTTCGAAATCGGTGAGCAGGATATCGTAATGGGCGGCTTTCAGCTGGCACAAAGCCCCTATCCCGTCCTCCGCCGTTGCGGTCTGATATCCCAAATGGTCAAGCAATTCGGCGGTGAGAGACAAAACACAAGCATTGTCATCTACGATGAGTACGCGCTTAGGCCCTGGTTCCATGCCCAAGTCCCGATCCCTGGCCGCTGTCAAGGCACCTTGCGCCACCGCTTCGCCGGGCAACGCTCCTAAACAGGTCTGCCGGGTCTGAAAGCTCCTCCCGAAACCACTGACTGCCATGTCGCCGCTCCTTTCCCCCCTTCTATCCGACTGGATGGTGGGGGCGAACATCAAGCCGATGAAAGCGCACCCTATTCAATCCTTATTGTGTTTATATGTGACAAGCAGGCAAGGAACAATCGGCATAACTGCTCAATTGGCCATTGTCCATATGGGTATTTTTACCTACGGCGATCAAAGAGATCCTGCATGGGCAGAAATACCCATCATTTTTAACTTCGAATGGTCATAAGTGCGAATGGCACGCTTCCCGTTTTTCGCGTAGAAAATTAATAATGCCTTGAATTTTTCTACCTGTAACGCGGCATCGAGGAGGATGTATGCAGGAAACGGGAAGGCCAAGCGGTATCGAACAACTGGTGGAAAGATGGCGCACCGATTTCAGACGTCCGGAAAATACGAATTTCTACAACGAAATCGACTATAAAAAGGCAGAGAGAAAATACATCAAGCTCTGTCTCGACGGTCGTGTGGAGAATTCCACCGATGGAGAGCGGCCCTCATCCATGTCCAGGGAGGGTCATGCGTGAAGACCTCTCGGTTCAGCGAACCCTTTGATGATGTTGTGTTTGGATGTTACCCGAACAGGCCGCCTGGATGCTTTTGATCAGCTCTTCCGGGGAGACCTCCTTGGACAGGCAATCCCGGGCGCCGGCTTTTAACATGGCATTTTTGATGTTCGGATCCTTATGCATGGTAAGGCCGACAATGCACATGCCGGGAAATAGCCGGCTGATTTCCATGCTCGCATCGATGCCGTTCATTACCGGCATGCTGAAATCCATCAACACCACGTCGGGTTTCAATTCTGCCGCCAGGCGAACCGCTTGCCGACCATCGGCGGCCGCGCCCACGACATGGAATAAATTCTGTTCTGCCAGCAGTTTCGCCAAGCCGTCGCGCATCAAATCATGATCGTCGGCGAGAAGGACCCTGATGACACCTGATGTTTTAGATGGCGAAAGCGGAACAGGATGTCCCGCGCTCGATACCTTCAGGATTTGGCCGTGAACGGGCAGGGTGTTTGAATCGGATGCGCTGGGAACATCTCTGGGAACCGTCAACGTCACGCGGAATCCACGGTCGGCCTCGCTCGCGACCCGCATGCAACCGCCTAAGAATTTCACCCTTTCCTCGATGTCGAACAAACCGAAGGAGATGTTCTTCTCCCTTTTTTCTTTCAACGCCTGTTCATCGCAACCCCGCCCGTAATCTTTGACGGCGATCACCACTTGTGAACCCTCTCCCCGCACTTCGATGGAGGCCGTTTTTTCACCCGAGTGCTTGATGACGTTGAACAACAACTCCCGAATCGAGCGGATCAGTAGTGAAGAGAGCACCGAGGAGTGAATACAGGGGTCGGAGAGAACATCCAAAGCCACGTCCAGCTCGTACATCTCTTTCATCTGCCGACGGAGGTATTCCAGGCCGGTGAGAAAATCGTATTGTGAACTCAAAGGCCTCAACTCACGGGCCAGATTTCGGCAGCGATCGATGCCCTCGCCGATCAGGCGGATCATGGAGACCAGATTCTGGGTGATGTCGCCACTTTTCGCCAACATGCTGAGTTTGAGCTTCAAATAGGCGAGCATCTGCTGAAAGTCGTCGTGGAGGACGCCGGCCAGGCGCTGGCGTTCGCTTTCTTCCGCCTTGGACAACTCCATGGCCAGTTGTTGGATATACACGGCCCGTTGCTCGGCAAGCTTCGTGCGTTCGACGAGGGCTTTGTTGAGGTCGTTGAGCATCTCCTGGTCTTGTTTGCTTTTCGTAATGTCACTGACCAGCGCCATCATCTGGGCCGGCCCGCCGGCGGGGTCCGACAGCAGGGAGACAAACTTGTGAACCCAGATCGGATGACCATCTTTGTGAACATATCGATTTTCGATCTCGAAAAAGGGGCGCTTCCCCGCCCTGAGGCGATCGATTTTCAACAGATTGGAGTCTCGATCTTCCGGATGGAGGATATCGGAGACCGCGATGCGCCGCAGGTCCTTCTCCGTATAGCCGACCAGGTTGCAAAACGCCTGATTACACCGAATAAAACGCTCCTCTGAATCGATCAACGCAATGCCGGTGGGTGCATTTTCAAAGGCCTTGCGGAAACGCTCCTCGTTCCTGTGGCGCTCTTCTTCGATCCCCTGGCGCTCCTTTTCGGCGCGCTTTCTCAGCAACGTCTCCCAAATGGTCGGGGCCAAAGACTCGAGCATCTCCTGTTCCACCGAACTGTAACCGCCCTCGCGATTGGCCAGGGCGATCATGCCCACCAACCCACCCTGGCGAAAAAAGGGCATGCCTAAAAATGAGCTGATCGATGGATGACCGGCCGGAAGCGGCACATG
Source organism: Desulfatitalea sp. UBA4791 (assembly GCA_002402905.1). Classification (GTDB taxonomy): domain Bacteria; phylum Desulfobacterota; class Desulfobacteria; order Desulfobacterales; family Desulfosarcinaceae; genus Desulfatitalea. The sequence goes on from DHGT01000015.1 coordinate 16,023, forward strand.
GTTTTCCCGGTCTGCAACGTCATTGATGAAGAACGCCTTGCCTTCCTCGATCGTGCGTCCATAGATACATCGTTTCTGGAAATCCAGGGGAAGCGCGCCGTGGCCCTCTTTGTCGATCATTCGGCAGACCTGCCGCCCGGTCTGGCTGATCGCGATGTCGTGGAAGAGCTCGTCCGTACCGACCTCTCCGATGAAGCCGATTCGACTTCCCGTGGCTTCCTGGGCCGCGGCGATACAGACCTCACCGAGGGCCGATTCGGTCGCACCGCTGAGCGCCTGTTCAAAAATCCGATTGATGCCCTCGATCAGTTTATTCTTGTGGTACCTTTTCAACTCCGCCTGTTTACGTTCGGTGATATCGATGGCATAGGTGAGGCAGACTTCGCGATCGATGGGAATCCACCACTTGTCCCAAAATCGACCATGATAGGCGATCTCCGGCGTCTCGATCGCTTCGCCATGCGTAAATGCATGGTCTACCCTGCAGAAGTGGCATTCACGTTGGGGTTCCTCATTGACACCTGCTTTACCCCCCAATTTAAAGCGTCGCCAGCAATGGGTCCCCACCCGGGCACCCATTCGTTGGGCGATCTGGTTGGCCGCCATGACCATGCGATCCCGTCGGATCATCATGGCCGGATAGGGCAGGCTATCGAGCAGCAACTCGTTGAGCCTGGCAACCTTGCGCAAATTGACTTTCAGGCGCCTCTCCCGGGCCGCCTGACCGATGACGGCCGGCAACAAGAGAAAGAAATCGGCGCTTTTGACCAGGTAGTCCTGGGCCCCGAGCTTCATGGCCTGTACCGCGATACGCTCATCACCCTGCCCGGTGATCATGATGACCGGGATATCGCATCCCATCTGTTTGAGGTTGTCCAGAAATTCGATACCGGTCATACCCGGCATTAAAAAGTCGACGAGAATAATGTCGGGATCAATGCTGTCCAGCGCGTCTATGCATTCGGCGGCATCGGATGCATGGCAGACGGCGGTGTCCGGCAGCTCTTTGCAGATCGCGCGTTTCATCAACTCAAAATGAGCGTCTTCATCCTCGACGATCAAAACCCTGATGGGATCTGAATCCAGCGTTGCCGGCGTCAGCTCATCGGGTTGCCGTTCGGTCTCGCCGGGTCCGGCATGACCCGAAGAGAGGATCGGTTGCGCTCTCATGGCATCCCACCTCCTTCTTTAAAGAGATACCCATAGGTCCGCTGCAGGATATGTCTATCAAGCATCGAGCGCGGGCGATTCATTGATGATCATCCAGTAAAAATCGATCTGGCGGATCTTCTCCTCAAACTCCTTGAATCCCACCGGCTTGGTGAGATAGCTGTTGGCATATTGACTGTATGCACGGGCCATATCCTCCTCCCGCTCCGAGGTGGTCAACATGATCACCGGGATCTGCCGGAGAAGGGGATGGGATTTGATCTGGGTCAGCACCTCGATCCCGTCGATACCTGGGAGTTTGATATCCAGCAGCACCAGGCCCGGAGCAGGATATTTATCTTTGTCGGTGTACTTGCCCCGATTGAGAAGATAATCCAGGGCCTGCTCGCCATCGCCGACGATGTCGACCCGATTGGCATTTCCTGACTTGCGAATGGCACGATAGGTGAGTTGGGCGTGGGCCTCTTCATCTTCGACGATTAAAATACTAGCCGGTTGACAGGTCATTCGCTCCCCTTCTCGTTAAAGGTAAAATGAAAGGTGGTTCCCTTGCCCAACTCGGAGGTCAGCCGGATGATGCCACCGTGGTGTTCGACAATGCGCTTGACAATGGCCAGGCCGATGCCGGTGCCTTCGCCGGCCTGCTTTGCGGCTGGCAACCGCTCGAATATTTGAAATATCTTATCATAATATTTCTGGTCGATGCCGATACCGTTGTCGCGCACCCAAAACACGTTTCGCCCGTTTTGTTCCGTGCACCCGATGTCGATGCGCGGTTCAGGGTTGTCCCTGCCGATATACTTGATGGCGTTCGACAGAAGGTTATATGCCACTTGTTCGACTCGCTTTCGATCCGCGTGAACATCGGGTAGTCCCTGCTGCACGGTGACGATGACGCCGCGTGCTTCTATCTGGGTTCGCAACGTGGCAATCGCATCGCTGACGGCCAGCGACATGGAAAATGTCGTTTTGGGCGACTCCAATCGCCCGATACGGGAATAGTTGAGCAATTCACTGATGAGCTGCTCCATCTTGTGTGCGGCATTGCTCATGTGGGTCAGGTACTGGTCGCTCACTTCGGATATCGATGCACTGAAGTCTTCACGCAGTGCGCCGATGAATCCGTCGATGGTCACAATGGGCGTCTTCAGGTCGTGGGAAACCGTGTACACGAAAGACTCCAACTCCGCATTTTTGGATGTGAGCTCCTCCAGCAGCGCTTGCAGTTTTTGTTCGTTTTCCCGCAAAGCGGCCTGGGCGTCTTTGCGCTCGTTCACCTCGACGATGGCCTGGTCGCGGGATATCTTGTACATGTCGATACGCTGGATCAGAAGATGCAGGAGCAGGGAAAGCGCGGCGGCCAGTGTCAGGCCGAAAGCCAGGAAGCCGACATTCATATCCAACGCATTCGAGAGTGCGGCCTGGTTCAGGGTCAGCTGGACGGTCCATGTTTTTGAACCGAAACGCAGCTCCCGAGCCGCCTGTGGGACTGCAGAGGGTTCCTGAGTCGGCATTTCCCTCTGAATTTCGCCGGGGCTGCCGTGCTGGAAAATAATCCGGGCTTGTTCGGATACGCTCACATGAAAATCATTCAAGACCTCTTTGGTCAGGCTGAGCATCATAATCTTGCCGACTGAAAAAAAACCGCCCAAATAACCTTGGAACTCGACTTTCGTCCTCAAAACACGCACAGCAGAGAAGCCGTCGGGGTCGTGTTGCAGGGGAGCACAAGGTGTCATCACCAGATCGGTTTCGACGCCACCCTTTTCACCCGTCGTCCCGTTTCCCGAAGAGATGTGCCGTGTCACCCAGTCCACATCTATGGCGGCCAAATCGACATCTTCGGGGAACACCCATCGGATGGCTCCCGACGGATCGATCCAGAAAATAGTCGCATACCCTGGATAGCTTTTGTGCAGGGCTGCAGCGAATCCCTGAAAACGATGCCGGCTGAAATCGGGTGGATCTCTTTCCACCCACCTGGCGGCCATCAATTCGAGGGAGGCGAGGCGCGCCTGCATAAGACCTTCGACGCGAATGCGCACCTGTTCGATCGAGGTTTCGATATAGCGCAACACCAACTCGCGGTCATGGATGTTCTGTTGTCGCCAAAGCAGAAAGGCCACCGCAGCCAATACTGCAAAGGCCGTGGCAGGAATCCAGATTTTGTGACGCAACATAGATGGCATGGCAAACCAGACTTACGGGACCGGGCCGTACAATGAAGACGGAACAGTGTTTTTAATTCTCCCGCAACGTTAGTCAAAATTGTACTAAATTTTTTCATTTACTCATAAAATGCCAATGGCATCAATGCTTATAAGCGCCCAAAAATTCCGCAAAGATTGGGTATATATACCCAATCCCCGGGAAGTGACCGAAGATTTACCCGAGGATTTACCTAAAAATCTAATGGATTGACAAAACAGCGGAAATATTCAATCGTCACAAGAGCGCCGCAGAACGGAGAAAAACGCGATGAATTCATATCAAATCATTCTGGCCGACGATCATGTATTGATGCGCGAAGGCATCAGAAATTTAATCGACAATGTCGATGACCTGAAGGTGATCGCCGAAACGGGAGATGGGACTGAGCTTATGACTTTGTTAAAAAAAAATTCTCCCGACATGGTCATCCTCGACATTTCCATGCCGGGTTTGAGAGGTATCGAAGCGGCGGGTGAAATTCGGTCCCTCTATCCGAAGGTGAGCGTCCTGATACTGAGCATGCATAAGCGGCAGGAGTTTCTCTCCATGGCGCTGGCGGCCGGCGCCAGCGGTTACGTATTGAAAGAGGATTCCAGCGAAGAACTGCTCCACGCCATATCTCAGGTGCGCCATGGCCGTACCTACCTGTCGGCCAAACTCGCCGCCCTCTATTCCAACGACATCATCGGTATCTGCAGGGGAAACCACAAACACCCTTCGGATCCCTTGACGCACCGGGAACGTGAAATCCTCAAATTGATCGCCGAGGGGCATACCGATCGACAGATCAGCGACATGCTGTTCATCAGCTTCCGAACCGTCCAGCGGCACCGCTTCAATATCCGTGAAAAGCTCAATCTGAAAAGCACGGCGGACCTCGTCAAGTATGCCATCGCACGCGGATACATCAGCGGCGAGTAACATGGCGTGCCCCCCTTCCCTTCCGCACCGGATGGGTATTTCTGCCTATTTGCCGAGCGACAATTGGGCCATAGTGCCGATTGCAAGGTGCACGCGGTAAGCGGTATGAAACATTCAACATATATGCGATAGCTCAAGTTCCCAAAGGATGGCGGCAACGATAGCTCTTAATCTTGGCTTACCGTTGATACTGATATGCAAACAACGGAGAAGAGGAGACCCCATCATGGAAAAGAGAACATTACCACGTACGCATACGAAAATACCGGTGGCGTGTTGCTGTTTTACTATCTCAGAAGGGGCCAACTTCTTTAATGGCACCATGCTGAACTGCTCTCCGGGTGGGACCTATATCGAATTGGAACGGCCCTACCAGGAGGGTACGATTCTGATGATCAAGGCAAACGAAAACCTGGACGGCCCTTCGCCTGCCCACACCGTGGAAGGGGTTCGAACCATTTCACTGGCCGAAGTCAAGTGGTCCAGGACACTTGAAAAGGAAGAGACATCCCAGTACGGGCTCGGGTTGAAGTACTACAATCTGTAACCTCAACAATAGCTGCTGCCGTCCCAACAATGGGTGCACAGGCGCTCCTTGGGCAGACCGATGGCAGCCACCAGGTCTTCAAGACGTTGATATTTCAGCGAGCTCAGTCGCAATCCACCGCGGATCTGCTCGATCATTTCCATGTTTTTGGGAGATCCGCACCGGGCATAGGCTTCTAAATTTCTATTCTCGTCGCCCCCCTCCAGTTGCTGAATGATCTTGCGCCCGGCCAGATCGAGGTTCGATCGGGAGGTGGAAAAGTTGAGAAACTCACAGGGAAAAATCAGCGTCGGACAGGCGGGCCGCACGTGCACTTCGCGGGCGCCGTAGTCGAAAAGAATCTGGATGTTATCTTTGAGCTGGGTACCGCGCACGATGGAATCCTCGCAAAACAGCAGGCGCCGGCCCTGGATGAGCCTTTTCACCGGGATCAGCTTCATCTTGGCCACCAGATCCCTCATCGTTTGGTTGTGGGGCATGAAGCTGCGCGGCCAGGTGGGGGTGTACTTGACGAACGGCCGGCTGTAGGGAATCTTGCGCTCGTTGGCATAGCCGATGGCGTGACCGATACCCGAATCGGGAATGCCGGCCACCATGTCCACCTCGACATTGTCGTTGCGCGCCAGGGCCGCGCCGCAATTGTAGCGGACATGCTCCACATTGATCCCCTCGTACTCCGATGCCGGGTATCCATAATAGACCCAGAGGAACGAACAAATCTGCATGCGGTCGCCCGGCGGCACCCGCTGTTCCCAGCCATCGGCCGTCAAAAGGGCCACCTCGCCGGGTCCGAGGAAATGGTCCACCTCGAAACCAAGGTTGGGCAGCGCACAGGTTTCACAGGTCACCGCCACGGCATCATCGCGCCGGCCGATCACAAGCGCCGTGCGGCCCAGACGGTCACGGGCGGCATACACCCCCTTTTCGGTCAACAGCAGCAGCGAGCATGACCCCTGGATGGCTTCCTGGGCGGCTCGGATCCCGGCCTCGAAGCTCTCCTCCTGGCAGATCAACATGGCGACGATCTCGGTGGGATTCGGGGTGCCGCCGATGGTGTCCGAAAAATAGCTCCGGCGCGCAAATGCTCTGCGGACCAACTCGTCCATGTTGTTGATGCGCCCCACCGTCACGATGCCGAAAGATCCCAGGTGGCTGCCGATGATCAGCGGCTGGGGATCGGTGTCGCTGATGACGCCGATGCCCTTGCGGCCGTGGAACCGGTTCAGTTCAGGCTCGAACTTGGTCCGGAAATAGCTGTTTTCAATGTTATGAATGGATCGAAAAATACCGTTGGCGTTGCGCACGGCCATGCCGCCGCGCCGGGTTCCCAGGTGGGAGTGGTAATCCGTGCCGTAATAAAGGTCAGATACGCAATCCGTTGCCGATGCAATCCCAAATAATCCGCCCATGCCGCAATTCCCCTGTCGTTTTGCTCTATCCTGACGTCTATCCTACCCGATTTCTGCGTGATACCGCTGCAGCGACCGCACTTCCGGCACCCCTTCGCGGCGCGCGGCGATACCTTTGGCGGCGGCGATGGCCGCGGCCGTCGTCGTGATGTAGGGCACCTTGTACCGGATGGCGGTCTTACGGATGTTGGAGCTGTCGGCCGAACCTTTTTTGCCTGATGGCGTATTGACCACCAGATGGATCTGGCCGCTCTTGATGGCATCCACCAGGTTGGGCCGTCCGAGATCGAGCTTGGAAATGGGAACCGTCTCGATCCCTTTTTCCATCAGGAATCGATGGGTGCCCTCGGTGGCCATGATCGTGAATCCCAGCTCGCGGAACCGCCGCACCGGTTCGATGGCCGCCGATTTGTCGCGATCGGCCACCGTGAAAAGCACCGTCCCTTCCAGGGGCAGACGCGACTGGGTGGCCTCCTGGGCCTTGAAAAAGGCGCCGCCGAACGTATGGGCCATTCCCAGCACCTCGCCGGTTGAGCGCATTTCCGGTCCCAGTACCGGATCGACTTCCGGGAACATGTTGAACGGGAAGACCGCCTCCTTGAGACCGAAATAGGGAATCTGGCGTTCCCGCAAGTTCAGATCGGCCACGCGCTTGCCCAGAATCACCTGGGTGGCCAGCCGCGCCATGGAGAGACCGCACACCTTGGAAACGATGGGCACGGTGCGTGAGGCGCGCGGATTGGCCTCGAGCACGTACACCGTGTCCTCGTAAATGGCGTACTGGATATTCATCAGGCCGACCACCTTCAGCTCGATGGCGATGCGGCGGGTGTACTCTCGAATCGTGTCCAGGTGCCGTGGGGCCAGGCTGATGGGCGGGATGACGCAGGCCGAGTCGCCCGAATGGATGCCGGCCAGCTCGATGTGCTCCATCACCGCTGGAACGAAGGCATCCGTGCCGTCGGCAATGGCGTCGGCCTCGGCCTCGATGGCGTTGTCCAGGAACTTGTCGATCAGCACCGGCTGCTCCGGAGTCACCTCCTCCACGGCCACACTCAAATAGCGCTTGAGCATCTGATCGTCGTGCACGATCTCCATGCCGCGTCCGCCGAGCACATAGGAGGGCCGCACCATCAGCGGATAGCCGATGCGGTTGGCGATCTCCAGCGCCTCGTCATAGCTGGCGGCCATGCCCGAGGTCGGCATGGGAATGCCCAGGCCGTGCATGATGCGGCCGAAACGGGCCCTGTCCTCGGCCAGATCGATGGTTTCCGGCGAGGTGCCCAGAATGTTGACGCCGGCTTCTGAGAGCTGCCGGGCGATATTCAACGGCGTCTGGCCGCCGAACTGCACGATGACGCCCTCGGGCTTCTCCTTCTCATAAATACTGAGCACATCCTCAACCGTCAGCGGTTCGAAGTAGAGCTTGTCCGAGGTGTCGTAATCGGTGGAGACGGTCTCCGGGTTGCAATTGACCATGATCGATTCCAGGCCGGCCTCTCGGATGGCCATGGCGGCATGGACACAGCAGTAATCGAATTCGATGCCCTGGCCGATGCGGTTGGGTCCGCCGCCCAGCACCATGATCTTGCAGCGGTCGCTCACCGGCACCTGGTCGGTACCATTATAAGTCGAATAGTAATAGGCGGCATTCTCCACACCGCTCACCGGTACCGCGTCCCAGACCTGGGCCATCCCCATGGCCAAACGCTGCTGCCGGATCTTTTCCTCGGGAACCCCCAGCAGGCGTGCCAGGTAGCGGTCGGCGAAACCGTCTCTCTTGGCCCGGGCCAGCAAGTCGTCGGGCAAGGTGTTGCCCTTGAATGCCAGGAGCTCCTCCTCCAGGTCGACCAGCTCCTTCATCTGCCGGATGAACCAGGGTTTGATGTGGGTCAACTCATAGAGGGCATCGATGTCGGCGCCCTTGCGCAAGGCTTCGTACATGAGGAACTGACGCTCGCTGGTGGCTGTGGTCAGCCGTCCGAGGAGGGTTTCCAAAGGGAGCTCGTGGAAGTTCTTGGCAAAACCCAATCCGTAACGGTTGATCTCGAGGCTTCGGATCGCCTTCTGAAATGCCTCTTTGTAATTCTTGCCGATGCTCATCACCTCGCCCACGGCCCGCATCTGAGTGCCGAGCTGGTCCTTGATGCCGGCGAATTTCTCAAAGGCCCAGCGGGCGAATTTGACCACCACGTAGTCGCCGGACGGGGTGTACTTTTCCAGGGTCCCATCACGCCAATAAGGAATCTCGTCCATGGTCAGCCCGCCGGCCAGCAGCGACGAGACGCGGGCGATGGGAAAACCGGTGGCCTTGGAAGCCAGGGCCGACGAACGCGAGGTGCGCGGATTGATCTCGATGACGACCACCCGATCGGTCTTGGGATCGTGGGCGAACTGGACGTTGGTACCGCCGATCACCTCGATGGCCTCGACGATGGCGTAGGAATAGTCCTGAAGCCTTTTCTGCAGCTCGGGAGAGATGGTCAGCATGGGGGCCGTGCAGTAGCTGTCTCCCGTATGCACGCCCATGGCATCCACGTTCTCGATGAAGCAGACGGTGATCATCTGATTCTTGGCGTCGCGCACCACCTCCAGTTCCAGCTCCTCCCAGCCGAGCACCGACTCCTCGACCAGGACCTGGTTGATGAGGCTGGCCGCCAACCCCCGGTTGACGATGGTTTGCAACTCTTCCAGGTTGTAGACCAGGCCGCCGCCGGTCCCACCCATGGTGTAAGCCGGACGGATGACCACCGGATAGCCCAGCTCGGCGGCCACCTTTTCGGCATCTTCCAGAGTATTGACCGCCCGGCTGCGCGGCATGTCGATGCCCAAACGCTCCATGGTCGCCTTGAAAGCCGTGCGGTCCTCGCCGCGTTCGATGGCGTCGATGTTGACGCCGATAATCCGCACGCCATATTTTTCCAGAATACCCAATCGTTGCAGTTCGCTGGAGAGATTGAGGGCTGACTGGCCGCCTAAATTGGGCAGGAGGGCATCGGGTTTTTCCTGGGAGATGATCCTTTCCAAGGTATCCACATTCAACGGTTCGATATAGGTGACGTCGGCCATGCCTGGATCCGTCATGATCGTGGCCGGGTTGGAATTGACCAGGACGATCTCATAGCCCAGGGAACGCAACGCCTTGCAGGCCTGCGTGCCGGAATAGTCGAATTCGCAGGCCTGGCCGATAATAATAGGACCGGAACCGATAATGAGGATCTTGTGGATATCTTCGCGTTTGGGCATGTGCGCTCCTTCAAAAAGACGTTAAGATAACAGGTCGTACCTGGCGGCCACGTTCAATGCAACTGATGGGGGCTTGGTAATTTAAGCGGTACTAAAAATCAACCCCTATTCGTCTCCGCTGCCGGCTCGGCCGGCCGACAAACCACCCCCTGTCTGAGGCTATCTTTTCCCGATGCATCGTGTGCCCATACCGGTCCTCCATTGGGAGTGCGGTTACGCCATTTGCACTACCGGGTACCATTTTTTTCATCTGTCCAAAAACGGGCGCAATCCGCCATTTGAGCCCGATGGGCTCATATTGGACGGGCACAAATTGCCGGAAGGCCGTCAGTTTGACGACACCCGCAAAACCGCCCGGATGGTCTTGGCGCGCGATTTGAAGATTCGTTTTTGCATGAATATCAGAACGTAATTAACGGCGAAAAAAGCCTGAAAAAAAGCGTACTCTAAATTGGCAAGCATATTGCTTGTACGATGGGCGACGGATCCTGAACCATCGGTAATGTATCATCCACCAACGACCTGATAGTTTCGGTTTCCCAAAAAGAAACCCCGGACCATGCGGCCACATGGTCCGGGGATCAAACAACGCCATCCAGGAGAGCATGCCCGGTCCTCGCAAGACAGGTATGTCGGCCGGAATGGGTGGTGATATCATAGGCCCATTCCAAAATCGTGTCAACAATCTCTCCTGGTGTGCGAGGAGAGATTTATGTCTAAGCCAGGGTTGCTGCTTGCCAAAAAACTGAGTTTTCATTCTAATCCACTAATTTTTCAACAGTCAGATTCCCTTGCCAGACGCCGCGCTCAGGACCGGCGACTGCTGCGCTTCGCACTCTTGATCGGCATGCTCTTTTTTGCATTCTGCTATCCTTCTCTGGTGCGGGCCGCCCAGGTCACCCTGGCCTGGGATGCCAACGATCCGGCGCCCGACGGTTATCGTCTTTACCAGCGCCAGGGAAGCAGTGCCTATGATTACGAACAGCCGGCCTGGTCCGGCAGCGGCACCACCTGCACCATCAGCGATCTGAGCGACGGTTCCCAGTACCACTTTGTCGTCCGGGCGTATGTCGCCGATGCTGAAAGTGGAGACTCCAACGAAGTCTCCTATTATACAGAACCGGCCGAGCCCACACCGGTCAACAACGCACCGACCGCCCGGGCGGGTTCCGACCAGACCCTCCTTGGTGGCACGATCGTCATGCTGGACGGCAGAATGTCGTCCGATCCGGACGGCGACAGCTTGAGTTATACCTGGTCGCAAACCGGCGGACCCAGCGTTTCCTTATCGGGCCGCAATACCACCCAACCGACATTTACGGCACCAGCGGGAACCACCACCAACACCGTGTTGACCTTTCAGCTTATCGTAACCGATCCCGGTGGTTTGAGCGACAGCGACACCTGCCGCATCACGATTCCGGCTGTGGTCGAAACGAACGACCCTCCCGTGGCCGAGGCCGGCACGAATCAAACCGTGATTTCCGGTGCCGGTGTCACCCTGGACGGATCGGGGTCGACGGATCCCGAGGGGCAAACACTGACCTACCAGTGGCGCCAGACCAGCGGCACCGCGGTGCAGCTCGCCTCCGCTAACCGGGCCAGGGCCTCTTTTACCGCGCCACAAGTCAACGCCGGTCAACAGATGACATTGATCTTCGAACTGACGGTATCCGACGACCAGATGGTGACATGCACCGATACCTGTATCGTACAGGTCAATCCGGCGCCGGTGTCCGATCGTGACGGCGATGGTGTAGTGGATGGGCAGGATGCGTTTCCCGACAACCCGTCCGAATGGATCGACACGGATGGCGACGGTGTCGGCAACAACACCGACCCGGACGATGACAACGACGGCATGCCCGACACCTGGGAAACTCAATATGGACTGAACCCGCTTGTGAATGATGCAGACGGCGACAGTGACCAGGACGGCCTCTCGAACGTCGAGGAGTACGAAAGTGGCAGCGACCCGCTGAATCCCGAGGAGAATCAGGCTCCGGATCGCCCCCGCATCGTCTCGCCATCCAATGGCGCCACGGGGGTCAGCCTGCGGGCCAGAATCAGCGCCTCGGCCTTTTCCGATCCCGACAGCGGAGATAAGCATAAAAAATCTCAGTGGCGCATTGTCAACGCCTCGAACCAACGCGTGGTCATGGATATCCAAGCGTACCGCTACCTGACCACCGTCTGGTTGCCCTATTTCCTCTTCGATCCGGGCAGAACCTACACTTGCCAGGTCAAATATTTCGACCAGAACGGGTTGGGCTCGGAATGGTCATCGGCCGTGTCGTTTACCACGGCCAGCAGCACCTACTGGCGGTGAAGTCGATGACAGCACCCCATGGGTGACCATGACCAGCGACGGCGACTACCCGGATTGCAGTGAAGGGGTCGTTCACCAGACAGACGGCAGCATCGTCAGGCAACTCACCGACGGTGGCGAAGATGACCTCGACGGCGTGGCCAACGGCATCATCATCGACGCCGTAGGACCGCGCGCGCTGTCCAGCGACGACCAAAGCCTGGATAACGGTACGGCCTCATCTTCATCGGGTGGCGGCGGGGGTGGGGGCTGTTTTATACGGTCATTGCTGAAATGAGTCGGCCAAGGGGCCGGCAGGCCTGAAAAAAGTGCCGGTCCCTAAGATTTCGGATGTGCCTGCGCCGAAAACAATGCGGGTCCTGATCATTCACATGGGGTGGTGGTTCGGGCCCGCATTCTTTTTGCCAAAAGCGCAGGAACTCGCCGATACCTCACAGATGCCGACAATCGGCTCGACTCACTCTTTGGCGGATAGGTAGGTCTTCAGATTCACGCGCTTGTTCTTGAGTCCGAGCTTGTTTCGAATGCTGTTGCGGAAAGACTCGACCGTACGGGGGGAAATGTTGAGCATGCGAGCGGTCTCTTTCGTCGTCTTTCCCTTTCGAATCAGGTTGGCCACTTTCAACTCGCCGGGTGAAAAGATGTAATATTTGGCAGATAATTCGGGCATGGGCGAGCCGATGACATCATTCAAGTTGGTCCGGATCACATCCAGCAGCTGCTGCTGTGCCGCACTCAGTTCACTGCTCTTCAGTCGATCGATGTAAGGTTCGATCAACTGAACCAGGTTGACCCTGATATTTTCCTCGGATAGCAGGCGATCTTCATTGCGTTTGTCCAGCAGAACCCGCATGGCCGTATTCATCTCTTCCAGGCGTGCGGTCTTGCCGCGCAGCTCAAGTTCGGTCTGTTTGCGCAGCGCCACCTCTTCACGCAGTTTCTGGTTGGCCAGGGTCAGTTCCCGGGTGCGCTCCTCGACCAGGGACTCCAGCCGGAGACGGTAATTGGCCAGCTCCTCCTGGGCCTTTTTCTGCTCGGTAATGACATGAACGACCACATTGGCTCCCCAGATTTTTCCCTCCCTATAGAGGTGACGGATGTGGAACTGGCCCCACTGCGCCTCGCCGTCCTTGGTTTTGATCTCGAATTCGACATTTTCCGAAATCGGCTGACCCGCCTGCAGGTCCTGCATGCGCTGTTGCAGCAGATGAAGACTGGCGGGCGTCAGGATCTGGTCCGCGCGCATGTTTAAGAGTTCTTGTTCCGTATATCCCGTCGCCCGGCACACTTCGTCATTGACCTTGACGAACCGCTGGTTTTCCAGATCCACCTGGTAAATGGCGGTCGGGGACAACTGAAACAGCTGATAGATGAGGGCCTGGCTTTCATCCAATTCACGTGAAATATCAAGCCTTTCCTTCCACTGGGCAATGATTCCGGAAATGGCCATGAAGGTCTCAAGATCCTCCTGGTCACACTTGAAGGGGCCATGGTGCATGTGCATGGCAAGCATGCCGAAACATTGCCGCTCGTTACAAATGGGCAACACCAGGAAAGCGGCCATCTCGTTTTTCCACATCACGGCCTGGCTGGCTTCGTCCGTTAAAAGAGCTGCATTCTCGCACAGAAAAGGTTTGCGACTGTCTATCACTTCGCGAATGACCGGCATCGAATAGAAGTCGAAGAATGCATCCTCGCCGCTATTCGGGATCAATCGATCGCTCCGCCAGTATGACCTGTGGGGTGTAAAGGTATAGCTGCCGGCATCGAACCAGAAGATGTGGGCCTCATCGACTTCAAGCGCGCGGCCCAGCTCCCCGAGGCAATCATCGAGAAAGGAGACTTCGTTGGTGGAAATGGCCGCAGCCGAAACAGCGGCAAGCAGTTTTTCATGCGCTCTTTTACGCTCTATCTGACGCGCCAACCGCCGCCGATCCATCACCAGGCCGAAAATATGGGCTGTAGATATCAGGGCCTGGCGTTGGATATCGTCGAAATCACGAGGGCGCTGATCAAATACTGCCAGGGCCCCGATCACCTGGCCGTTCTGACGGATCGGCGCCCCGAGACAGGCCTTTAATTGGAATCGCTTCACATCCGGATCCGAATCCAGATAGCCGGTTTGCATCAAATCCGGATAAGCCGCCAGGGGCTTATTTGACCTGACGAATTCTTCATAGCACAGGCAACCTCCGAGCCGCCCACTCGTGGGAAAACCGTCCGGCAACGCGAGGCCCTGCTCGATGATGTACCGACCGCTTTTCACCTCAAACCGCATAAACAGGGCGAATGCACCTTGTACCATGCGCAAAAGAAATGACAGCGCCATGGCATCGTTCGGGTGGCTATCGCCGCATATCCTATTCAACAGGTCGCTCCAATCCCAATGCGCACACCCGGCATCTGTTTCACGATCGCGGTTCGCATCGATTTGAGAAAACTCCGGCATGGGCCACCCTCTCCATTGATATGGGATCAACTCCGCAGATGCTCCATTTGCCTGTTCTGGAGGCACCGTGACGTGCAGTTTTTTTATGGAGGCTGCCCCCAAATGTCAACAGTGCACCTCCGCCCCTTGATCCGATCCGCCGTTTATGAAATAGTGCCCCTTCATCAATCGCTTTCCCCGTGGGGAATCAGGGACGAGGAGAATTTTGTTCAACACATTCAAACAGGCCGCCCTGCTGCTCATCAGCCTTTTTTTCCTGTTGTTCGGCATCCAGGTTCTCAGGTCTGCCTATAGACTGAACGATCCATTTGCTTTCGTGATGACCTTTTTTGCCTCCAACCTGATGATTCTGATCAGCGCTGCCTTGGGCTTGGGTTTTGCCTTGAAAATCATCAGGGCGGTTCGAAACAATTCACGGCCGTCACTGCCCCATCGGAATTCCGGCGATACCGGGCCTGAAGATGGCGTTTGATATTCCGGATTTTGAACCGACGCGCCATTCGATGCAATCGTTCAACGTATGGCATGGGTATTGACCTCGACGTAAATTTTGAATATCCAGGCGTTTCGCACCGCCCTGACTTTGACCGGAGACTTTGACCGGAAACCAGCGCAGGGCGGAGAGCGTGACCCCATGCGCATAACTGGTGTCCGTTCACAAATAGGCCAATTGGCCATTTGTGGATGGGCACTGACGATCACGATCAACCACGGTGGAACAAGATGATTCGAATCAATGAAAATTTTCTAAAACTCCAGGCCAGTTACCTTTTTGCCAACATCGCCAAGCGGGTTGACGCCTTCCAGGCGCAGCATCCCGACCAATCGATCATTCGACTGGGCATCGGTGATGTGACCCGCGCCCTGCCCCAGGCCTGTATCGCGGCCATGCATAAAGCCGTGGATGAAATGGCCACAGACAGCACGTTCAGAGGGTATGGGCCCGAGCAGGGATATGCTTTTTTGCGTGAAAAAATCGCTCTCCACGATTTTCAAAACCGTGGCGCCAGGATCGAGGCGGACGAGATTTTCATCAGCGACGGCGCCAAATGCGACACCGGCAACATGCAGGAGCTCTTCGCCACCGACATTCGGGTGGCCATACCCGATCCGGTCTACCCGGTCTATGTGGACACCAACGTCATGGCCGGACGCACCGGTCGATTCCAGGACGATCGTTACGACGGGCTAGTCTACCTGCCGTGCGACGAAAACAACGATTACGTTCCCCAGCTGCCCGAGGAGCGGGTGGATCTGATCTACCTTTGCTTCCCCAACAATCCCACCGGTGCGACTATCCGCAAGGACCAGTTGAAGCAGTGGGTCGACTATGCCCGCGCCAACAAAGCCCTGATCCTTTTCGATGCGGCCTACGAGGCCTTTATCCAGGACGATGAACTGCCCCATTCCATCTATGAAATCGAAGGTGCCCGCGAGGTTGCCATCGAATTCCGCAGCTACTCCAAAACCGCCGGGTTTACCGGCACCCGCTGTGCGTATGTCGTGGTTCCAAAGGAGTGCAGGGCTTTCACTTCCGACGGAAGGGAAATGGCTATCCACGGCCTGTGGAACAGGCGCCACTCGACCAAGTTCAACGGTGTATCCTATCCGGTGCAGCGCGCGGCCGAGGCGATCTACTCGGACGAAGGACAAGCCCAGGTCAGGGCATTGATCGACGGCTACATGAAAAATGCCGCCTTTATCCGACAATCCTTCCAGGCATTGGGATTCGATTGCGTGGGCGGCGAAAATTCCCCCTATGTGTGGATCAACGGGCGGCGCGACTCATGGGCCTTTTTCGACCTGCTGCTCAGCGAAGCGGGGGTGGTCTGCACCCCGGGCGCTGGATTCGGAAAATGCGGGCAGCACTACATCCGCATCAGTGCCTTCAACAGCTTCGAAAATGTCGAAAAAGCGATCACCCGTATCCAGAATGTTCTCAGCTAAGGAGCGTTTTACATGCCGATGAGCCCCTCTTTTCGTGACCGACTTTTCCCTCTCCTTCCGGAGATCGCCGACCGATTCGGCACCCCTTTCCATATCTATGACGAAACGGGGATCCGGGAAACCGGGGATCGGCTCAAAAAAGCCTTCGGCCGCCTGGAAGGCTTTAAAGAATATTACGCCGTGAAAGCGCTTCCCAATCCACACATTCTGCGGATCATGCGGGACATGGGGTTCGGTTTCGACTGCAGTTCTGCCCCTGAACTGACCTTGGCACGACAGGTGGGCAGCTACGGTGAGGACCTCATGTTCACCTCCAACAACACCAACCAGGAGGAATTCGCAGCTGCCCAGGTTCAGGGCGGCTGTCTCCTGAATCTCGACGACATCTCTCTGGTCGCCAAGGTGCCGGTGATGCCCGAAACCATTTGTTTCCGTTACAATCCGGGTCCCCGGCGCAGCGGCAACAGCATCATCGGCAATCCGGTGGAGGCCAAATACGGCGTGGCCCACCATCAATTGATCGATGCCTATCGGCAAGCCATAGACAGGGGGGCCAAACGTTTCGGCCTGCACACCATGCTGGCCTCCAATGAACTCAATTACGCCTATATGGTCCAAACCGTTGAGATGCTGCTGGATGTGGCCCGCTGGGTGACCGAAGAGCTGGGCATCCACTTCGAATTCCTCAACATGGGCGGCGGGCTGGGCATCCCCTACCGCCCCGAAGACCGTCCTTTCGATCTGACGTCCATGGCCAACGACATCGTGGTGCTGTTGGAGGCATTTGAAACGAGCGAGGGCTATCGTCCCAAACTCTATATGGAAAGCGGCCGATACATGACCGGTCCCCATGGCGTACTGGTGGTTCGGACGATCAATCGCAAAGAGATCTATCGCACCTACGTCGGGGTGGACGCCTCCATGTCCGCCCTGATGCGCCCTGCCATGTACGGCGCCTACCACCACATCGAGGTCCCGGGTAAATCCGAGTCCGCCGGAACCGAAACCGTGGATGTGGTCGGTTCACTTTGCGAGAACAACGACAAGTTCGCCATCCAGCGAACCTTGCCGCGTATCGATGTGGAAGATCTGCTCGTCATCCAGGATACCGGCGCACACGGCCATGCCATGGGATTCAACTACAACGGGAAGCTGCGGCCCAAAGAGTTGCTTTTCCACAGCGACGGCGAAGTCGAACTGATCCGCCGCGCCGAAACGGAACAAGACTATTTTGCGACCCTGCAATTCGAACCGCAGCGTTTCAGCTCCGGCAAGTGATCGGCCCCGAAAAAGCCCTGATCAGCGTATATGGGGCGATATAAAATCGCCGCAAATCGTATGATTAGGCAGTTGACGGCCAGCCCAAACAGGATTATGGTTAAGCATCTAAAAAAGATAAGCGAACACCACCGAAAACACAAAGTTCATCGTCCTGCGCGAAGCAGTAGGATCGGCACTCAAGTAATCCCTGGTTACGGCCGATAAAGACGACGTACAAAAAAACCGCACCGATGCATCGCACCCTTCTTTGTTTTTAAACAAACGCGTCGTGTCAACATCCTGAAGATTGATCGCTAATGAGGACATACGCACGAACGAGAGGAGTCCGAATTGTATCTGGCGCATCGGTGACCACTGGGTCAGTTTAAGGAGACACAACAATGGATGATTTTTTGCACAACCTGCGCAGCGGCAAACTCAAACAGTCGGATCGTTCCAACCGGCCCTATGGCGATCAGCAGTACAAAGGCGGTTCGCGGCGCAACGTCATGGATCGGCGCAAAGGCCATTTCGACAACAAAGAGTCGTTCGAACGCATTCATGCTATTAAGGATGCGCTGGAACTGCTTGCCGACACGCAAAAACGCATGGCCGAGGCCTACGTGGAACGAACCAGGGCCGAAGAGCGCAAGGCCAGGGCCATGGAAGTCATGGCCAAGAGCCTGTATCGTATCGCCAACCCCACCGCAGACGATGCAGACGAACTGTTCGCCCCTGCAGCACCGCCGGTCCAGGTCAAGGAGGCCGAAGCAAGGCCCGCGCCTGAGGCTTCCTATGACATGATCGAAGAAGAGACCGGCGTGGATTATGAAGACATCGATGAGGCGGACCTGCAAACCGAAACCGCAGAGGATGCGGCCGTCGATGCAGATCCAGATTCGGCGGAAGAGTCCCAGAACAAACTCTCTGATGATGACCGACAAGCCGTAAGCGATATCGTCAACCAGATGCGCACCGAAGGCAACAGCTGGGAAAACATCGCCCGCCACATCTCCTCAATGGGCTACCCCACCTTGTCTGGAAAAGGGCATTGGCGGGGAGCGATGGTCAAAAGTCTTCACGAAAAAATGGTATCCTGACAAGGCCAATACCCGTGGCGGAGGAACGCCGAGCCCGCCCGGCCACCGACAGGCATCGGCAGTGATCCGAGCGTCCATTCGCCGGTTCCAAAGACCCGGCCGATCGATCCGGGAAGACAGCTGCGCGCAGATCGTTGGAGGATGACACGAAAACGGCGCCTGGATGGGATCCTATTCCTTCCAGGCGTGCCGGCAGTACCACTCGAAAGTTTTTTGCAGTCCTTCCGAAAAATCATGCACCGGTTGGAACCCCAACTGCTCTTTGGCCCGCTGAATGCTGGCCAATGAGTGGACGATATCTCCGGGGCGGGCGTCCGCATGTTCGGGCGACAGGCCACAGCCGGCCAATGCGGCTATCGAATGCCAGAGTGCATTGATTTCGACCGAGTTGCTGGTACCGATATTATAGACCCGGCCGGAAACGCTCTCATGGGTCGCTGCCAGGATATTGGCCTGAACCACATCCTTGACAAAAACGAAATCACGGGTCTGACGCCCGTCTCCGTAAATGATCGGCTGTTGGTTTTCCAGAGCCTTGCGCATGAAGATGGAGATGACCCCGGAATAGGGCGATGAGGGATCCTGGCGCGGCCCGTAGACATTGAAATAGCGCAGGCAAACCGTTTGCAGGTCATACATCCGGTGATAGAGTTCGGCATAAAACTCGTTGGTCAGCTTTTGGATCGCATAGGGGCTCAGCGGTGCCGGGGCCATGGCCTCTGTTTTGGGCAATTGGGGGACATCGCCGTAAACGGCGCTGGAGCTGGCCAAGACCACTCGGCGCACCCCATTTTGCCGGGCTGCCTCGAGAACCTTGATCGTACCCAAATCGTTAACGGCGGCCGACGTGACCGGCTGATGGATGGTTTGCGGCACAGAGACCACCGCGGCCTGATGAAAAACGGTATCGCACCCGCGAGCCGAGGAGGAGAGGACCTCTGGATCTTCGATGTCGCCTTCAACGAAGGCAATCCGTTCGCGGATGACATCCAAATTGGCCAGGCGGCCGCTGGACAGATTGTCCAGAACGGTGACCTCACAGCCTTGCGCCACCAGCGCCTCTGCAATGTGGGAACCGATAAAACCCGCACCGCCGGTCACCAACGCTTTGCCCAAAGTCAATGCCATGCATCTCTCCTTGAATAGGGTGAATCCACTGTTGCATCGAGCCCGCGCTTGTCTTTACCCTGCAATCGATAGTATGGCAATGATAAGGCGTCAATCATTTTTGCGGCGCCGTCCGACAGCGACTTTTTACATAGCCATCATGTTTACCATCAGCGCGGATATGGACCGAGCATGGCGAAAAAGAGACCCATCGACTGCCACAAGTGCCGCCATTATTATGTCACCTGGCAGGAGTCGACACCCCACGGGTGCAAGGCCATGGGATTCAAAAGCGCCCAGCTTCCCAGCGTGGTGGTTTACCGGAGTTCCGGTGCCGAATGTCTCTGCTATGAATTGCGCGCCGTCGATGACCCTGAACAGGAACGGTGCCTCGCCCACTCTAATAAAAGCGAATAGGGGAAGACGCAGATGGAGCGCGAAAAAAACACGATCGACCTGAGACTGTTTGCCTCACTGGCCGTGCACATGCCGCCCGACGCCAACCGCTTCCCCATATCCGCCGGTACCACCGTGGCGCAGATCGTTGACGGGATGCACATTCCCCGGCCCCAAGCCAGGCTGGTGTTCATCAACGGTGTGCGAAAGGAGCTGGAGACATCGCTGAAAGGCGGTGAACGCGTGGCCATCTTCCCGCCATTGGGCGGAGGTTAGAGAAGCGCCGGATACGCCAGCGAACCGCTAATAATCAATTCGGGCGCCAGATCAGAAAGGGGGCCGACCATCGACCACACACCCGCTCACCTGCTGGATTTGCCGGATTTGATAGATAAGAGCGCCGAACGGATCAGCGGCCCGGATGGAGCCGACCTGCGCGTCGTTTCCACGTCTCGAACGCAAGCGATCTCCGGACAGACCGGCGCATCTTGCCGTGACGTCGAGATCGCGGCCCTGGAGAACGGCGTGGTCCCCTCGCGCTACCTGCGTAACCAATCCACATACGACTGCTCCGATCAGATCCGGTTCCTGCGGTCCCGTGTGGCGATTGTGGGCTTGGGCGGTCTGGGCGGCGCAGTGGCCGAAATCCTGGCCCGGGCCGGCGTCGGCGCACTCACCCTGGTCGATGGCGATCGCTTCGAAGAGCACAACCTGAACAGGCAGTTGTTCTGCACCCAGGACAACCTGGGCAGCACCAAGGCCTCGGCGGCCGAAACCCGCGTGGCGGCCATCAACAGCGCGGTGGAGACCCGCGTGGTTCCGACCTTCCTCTCGGCCGAAAACGCATTTCAGGTGATCGCCGGCCACGACGTCGTGGTGGATTGCCTGGACAACATTCCGTCCCGCTTTGTCGCAGAGGATGCGGCCCGGCAGGCCGGCATACCGTTGGTGTCGGCAGCCATCGGCGGATTGACGGGCCAGGTCACCGTGATCTATCCCCAGGATGGCGGACTCGAATGGATATACGGGCCGCGGGACAGCGCCCGGCAGGCTCAAGGCGCCGAACATCTTTTGGGTTGCCCTCCCCAAACCGTCGTGCTCGTGGCGGCGATGCAGTGCGGCGAAGTCCTGTCCATCCTGTGCCATCGCACCAGCCAGCTGCTGCGCAACAAGCTCTGGATCGTCGATCTCTCCGATCACACCGTCGAAGTGCTGGCACTGGCCGGATGATCCTGGGGGTGAAGACCTTTCGAACGTCGACGAGACCGTGAATGGTGGGTCGCTCCAACATCTTTAAAGCTTTCCTCACTATCCTGCAGGGGCTCCTGGCCGTCAGCCTGATGATCGGCCTGCCGCTGGCAGGGGTGCGTCTCCAGGGTGAGGCGCTTCAAACCTATCTCGAATTTCCACCCCTGACCCGCTACGTCGATCATGCGCCTTTTTCCTGGCCCGCCGTTTTCTTGTTCACGTCCATTGAGCTGTCGGCTGTGGTGCTGATCGTTGCATCGATCCACCGCGTCCGCCGGAGACCCTATGCCGTAACATCGGTGAAACGCGCTTTCCCCAACTGGGGATGGTTGGGGCTGGTCGTGATGCTCGGCGGATGGGGCCTGGCGTGGAGCCGATTGGATCGGTGTGTTGATCCTGGCCAGTGCCCTGTTCTGGTGGTTTTTCGAATATCTCAACCGTTTTGTGCAGAACTGGTATTACACCGGCATCGAGGAGTTCGGTGCGCCGGCCTACACCCTTTTCGCATCGCTGGCCTTTGCCACGGTCCTGCCGGCTGTGCTGAGCACCTACCGATGGCTGCTCACCTTTCCCCTGTTCGGCACGGCGTTGGCCGACGGTTTTAGAGTGCCCACACCCCGCCGCCCCCGCATGCTGGCCGCTGCGATCCTGGCCACCGCCGCGGCGGGACTGGCGCTGTTGGGAGTTTACCCGGACGCCCTGTTTGCACTGCTCTGGATTTCGCCGCTGCTGATCCTCACCGCGTTGCAAGCCCTGGCAGGCCGGCAAACGATCCTCAGCCCCCTGGCGCGGGGCGACTGGCGGGCCCTTATTGCCGCCGCCCTGGCGGCCCTGATCTGCGGCTTCTTCTGGGAGATGTGGAACATCGGCAGCCTGGCCCGCTGGCACTATGCCATTCCCTACGTGGACCGATGCCACCTCTTTGCCATGCCGGTGCTCGGTTACGGCGGTTACCTTCCTTTCGGCCTCGAGTGTCTGGCCGTAGGAGAAATGGTGCTGGGGCGGCGACGTCTTGTGCCCTAGTACACTATTTCATAATTACGCTTACATAATGGGCCACTTGCTTGCAGTCGTACTCGTACTCGTTCTCGTACTCGGGAGTTTCCCCGCCTGTGTAAACGATCCCAGGATGGATCGAGTACGAGTACCGCTGCGCTGAAGTACGCGTACGAGTACGCTAAGTATCCATTCCATGGGCTGTCTGGGTCGATATATAGGTCAGCTTTGTTTATGCCTGCGCATACTAAGATAAGGACCGCCCCACCTCCTCGCCTTCGCTCATGGCATACATCAAATGACGCGGTTGCTTGGCGTCGCCGATGAAATGAGTCTCGATGCCCCGCTTCCTGAGCAGGTTGGCGGCGTCCCGCAGCGCCGCAAACCGATCGGCCAGCACGAGGGTGTCCCAGGGTACAAATGATTCACGCGTTTGATCGATGCGGCACTGCACCCCGTCGGATAAGATCTTCTCGACGGTGACGTGCTTGAAGAGTTTCACCCGGCCCTGGTTTAGCCGCTCGCGCAGGTAGTAGCGGTCGTTGCTGGACATCTCTTCGCCAAAATGGGATCTGCTGTGCAGCACGATCACCGTGCGGCCGCTGCTGGCCAGGTAGTCGGCCAGGACCAGGCCGACCTGGTTGCCGCCCCAGACGATGACCCGTGACCCGGTTTGGACGCTGCCGTCCAGCACCTCGGTCACCGTGCACACCTGCATGCCGGTGTTGTGCAGGCCCTTCACCATCGGCATGTCGGGCAGGCTGCCGGTCGCCAGAATGGCGATCTCCGGATCGATGTCGTCGAGAAGCGCATCGCTTAACGGGCAATTCAGCCGCGTCTCCACGTTTAAGGACGCGAGTTCCGCAACGAGAAACGCGATCGGATCACCGAGCTCGCCTCTTCCGGGCACCTTGGCGGCCAGCCGCAAAGCACCGCCGGGTTCGGCGGCCTGGTCACACAGCACGACCGCATGGCCGTGCAGGGCCGCCATGCGGGCCGCCGCCAATCCGGCCGGTCCGGCCCCCACCACCAGCACCCGCCGTGGGTGTTCGGCCTTTGACATCTGCTGCAGCAGATACTCGCGGCCCACGTCGGGATTGACCACACACCCCCCCGGTTCCAGCCGGAGCACGGTGTGGATGCACCCCAGGCAGCACCCGACGCACGGCCGGATCTTCTCCACCGCGCCGGTCTGAACCTTGGCGGGCCAATCCGGATCGGCCAGCAGCGAACGTCCCAGGGCCACCATGTCCGCCTTTCCGTCTGCGATGATCCCTTCGGCCAGATGAGGGGATTTGATCCGACCCACGGCGATCACCGGGATCGAAACCGTCTCCTTGACTGCCGCCGCCAGATGGATGAAACACCCCTGGTCCACATACATGGACGGGATGGTCAGCTGGCGGCTGCCATACACCCCCGCCGACACGTGCACGTAGTCCGCCCCATGGGTTTGCAGCAGCGGCGCCAGGCGCAACGCATCCGGCAGGGTCCAGCCGTCGTCGATGTAGTCCTCGCCGTTCATGCGGATGCCCAAAGGAAAATCCCGCCCGCACTTCTGGCGAATGTCGGCCATGACCTCGAGCAGAAACCGGATCCGGTTTTCGAAACTGCCGCCATAAGCGTCCGTGCGCCGGTTGGCATTGGGGGACATGAATTGATTGATCAAATAGCCGTGGGCCGCATGGATTTCGATAAAGTCGAATCCGGCCTCCTGGCAACGGCGCGCCGCATCGCCGAACGCGCCTGCAAGCATCCGGATCTCTTCCATTTCCAGGGCCTTTGGGACCCCTTTGACCACCGCCGGTGCCGGGATGGCCGAGGGGGCCACCTTGTGTTCATGGTAGGACTGGCGGCCGCCGTGCATCAACTGCACGCCCAGACGGCAGTCAAAAGGCTTCACCGCTGCCACCATGCGGCGCAGCGCAGGAATGCACCCATCGTCCCACAGGGCCGGCAGGTCGGGCAGTTCGGCGCCGGTGGGATGGATGCCCCCGCCGCCCACCAGCATCATACCCACACCGCCGCGCGCGCGGGCAGCCATGTAAGCGATCAGCTGATCGGTGACATGGCCGCTGGCATCGACACCGAAATTGATGCTCATGGCAGACATGAGCAAACGGTTTTTGACGTTCATTTGGCCCATACGAATCGGTTGGAAAAGATGATGGAATGGTGTCATGGCGCCTCCCCGGTCCGACAAGTTGTGCCTGAACCCTAAGTGATCGCAGCCCAAAATGCAATGTGAAGCTTTTGTCCCTGGTATCAAGCGCATGAACAGAAGCGCATGAACAGACTGGACAAAACCAGCAAAGCGTGCCATGTTTTCACGAACGCATCAGCCGCCGGCGGCGGTTGGTGCGTCTGTCGTGTTGATCGGCCCGATGAACCTCATCGAGACCCCCCCAAA
Organism: Desulfatitalea sp. UBA4791; assembly: GCA_002402905.1. Lineage (GTDB taxonomy): Bacteria > Desulfobacterota > Desulfobacteria > Desulfobacterales > Desulfosarcinaceae > Desulfatitalea. The sequence continues at coordinate 40,769 of DHGT01000015.1, forward strand.
TCAGTGCCCGGCCACAAATAGGCAAATTGGGTCGAGATCAAGGCGCCTGAAAAATTTGACCACAGACATATGATTCATATTCCGAGGATTAAATTTTTCGTGCAAAGATGATATCGGGCCAATTGGTCATTTGTGGATGGGCACTTAAGGATGTCACATGCATAAACTACTTATCGACGAACCCGGTGCCGAACGCCTGCTGCTGGGCAACGAAGCCATAGCGAGAGGCGCCCTGGAGGCCGGGGTGGCCTTTGCCACCACCTACCCGGGCACCCCTTCGTCCGAAATTTCGTTGAACCTGTTCCAGGTCTCCCAACAGAGCGACCTTTACTTCGAATACAGCACCAATGAAAAGGTCGCCCTCGAAGTGGCGGCCGGTGCCGCCAATGCGGGCTTGCGCACCATGTGCATGATGAAGCACGTGGGCCTGAACGTGGCGGCCGACCCGCTCATGACCCTGGCCTATGTGGGCGTACGCGGCGGCATGGTGATCCTCTCGGCCGACGACCCCAACATGTTTTCCAGCCAGAACGAACAGGACAACCGCTATTACGCCAAGATGTCCGGCCTGCCCATGCTGGAGCCCTCCTCGGTGCAGGAGGCCCTGGAGATGACGGCCTATGCCTTCGAGCTCTCCGAGCAACTGCACGAGCCGGTGATTTTGCGCACCACCACGCGCATCAACCACTCCAGCGCCTTTGTGCATCTCGGCCCATTGAGAAAGCCGGTTGCCAAAGGCCGTTTCAACAAGGACCCGTTCAATTACGTCACCGTGCCGGCCGTCTCGCGCCGGCTGCACGTCAAACTGCTGGAAAACATGGCCAAGGCGGCGGAGATATCGGAAAACAGCGCGTACAACACTGTGACCGGCAACGGTCGCCTGGGCATCGTGTGCAACGGTGTCAGCTTCAACTATGTCAGAGACGCCGTGAACGAACTGGGCATCGCCGAAAGGGCCAACATCCTGCGGGTCGGCATGTCCAACCCCTTGCCGACCGATAAGATCAAACAATACCTGAACGGATGCGAAAAAGTGCTGGTGGTCGAAGAGGGTGAACCCTTCATGGAAGAGGCGGTCAAAGCCTTTGCCCAGGAGGCGGGCCTGACCCTGAAAATCCAGGGCAAGGGCGAAGGGCTCTTTTCGCGCTTGTACGAATTCGATCCGGCCATGGTGCGCCGCATCGTGGCCGGCTACTTCGGGGTGGCCGACATCCCCAAAGAAAAGCTCGACCTGTCCGATGTCCCCGAGATCCCGGCCCGGCCGCCCAACCTGTGCGCCGGCTGCTCCCACCGCGCCACCTTTTACGCGGTGAAAAAAGCGGCCGAAGGCCTGGACGCCATCTACCCCAACGACATCGGATGCTACACCCTCGGCTTCCTGCCCCCGTTGAGCATGGGTGATTTTGTCATCTGCATGGGTTCTTCGGTCAGCTCGGCCTGCGGTTTTTCCAAAGCCACCGACCAGAAGGTGGTGGCCTTCATCGGCGACTCGACCTTTTTCCACTCGGGCCTCACCGGCCTGGTCAATGCGGTGCACAACAACCACAACTTCACCCTGGTCATCCTGGACAACGGCACCACCGCCATGACCGGCCATCAACCCCACCCCGGGGTGGACATGGACGCCTTGAACATGGCGGGGTATCACCGCATCTCCATCGAGGCGGTGGTCCGGGCCGTGGGGGTCTCCCATGTCACGATCGTCAAGCCGTTCAAGATCAAAAAGAGCATCGAGGCGATTCGCGAGGCCCTGGCCTTCAAGGGGGTTTCGGTGATCATCTCACAGGAGATCTGCACCCTCTACGCCCGCAGCCTGGGCAGCCTGAAGCCGCGCGCTTTCCAGGTGTCGGACCGTTGCACCAATCACCGCGACTGCATCAATGAGCTGGCCTGCCCGGCCTTTTACCTGGAGGGGGAACGGGTGCGCATCGACGCCGATGCCTGCGTGGGCTGCGCGGTCTGCGCCCAGATATGCCCGGAGAATGCCATCGTGCCGGTCAAGTCGGCGTGATTGGAAAATGCCACAGGGTCGATCTTTGATGAAACAGATGGATCGGCGGCATCGACGCAACGATGTCTGATACGAAAGTTTAAAGTGTTAAGTTTTAAGTCTAAAGTGAAGGAATGCTGTCTGGTTCATACGGATCCAAAGCATATGCGTGATGAGATGCACTTCTCTAAGGAGAGCCCCTGGGGCCTATGCAAAAAATATGAAATGGCCTTTGACCTTCACTTCAAACTTTACACTTTAATCTTAAAACTAAAGAATAAGGTAACCAGATGGAAACACTTCGATTGATCATTGTAGCCGTCGGCGGCCAGGGCAACCTGCTGGCCTCCAAGGTGTTGGGCGAAGCGGCCCTGCTGGCCGCCATCCCCGTCCGGATGAGCGAAATCCACGGCATGGCCCAACGCGGCGGCGTGGTCGAATCGGCCATCGTGTTCGGCGAGGCGCAGAGCAACATCATTTCCGACGGCGAAGCGGATATCCTGTTGGGCTTCGAACCCGCGGAAACCCTGCGAGCCTTGAACAAATGCAACCGGGAAACCGCGGTGATCACCAATCTTTCGCCCGTACCGCCGTTCACCGTGGCCATCGGCAAAGGCACGTATCCGGACCTGGCGCGCATTCAAGACCTGATTCGCGCCAAGACCCGTCAGTTGATCGCATTCGACGCCGTGGCCCTGGCCAAAGCGGCTGGCAGTGTGATGGCCCTGAACATCGTGCTGCTCGGCGCCCTGCTCCAGACGGGCCGATTGCCCATTACCGCCGAGCAGCTTGAAACCGCCATCCGCACCAAAACCAAAAAGGCTTTTGTCGATACCAACTTAAAAGCCTTCAGGTTGGGATACGAGGCGGCCGAACGCGCCGCCAGATCAGCATAAAAAAGGATCAGCATAAAGGCAGATCACATAAAAATTGACGGATTCGTAAAAAGCAGTTGCCGGACGGCGCCGTCAAGATTTCATCCGGAGGTATCCAAGGCCTGAGGAGCAGTGCCATGAAACGCCAAACATGGATGTGCGTGCTTCTGGCCGCCGTTCTTCTGGCCACGGCGGGCCGCCTGGTGGTGTGGCCGACCGCAGCGGCGCAATCCCTGCCGCAACCCGGTCCGGCGGTCAACACCGTGTTCGATCCAGTCCCCAGGGGAAATGTGCTGCGTTTCGGCATGCCGGTCACCGATGTCGGACGGCTGGATCCCCACCTTGCCGCCGGTTCCCAGGATCGTGCCTTGGCCGACATGGTGTTCAACGGCTTGCTGCGGTATGCGCCGGGCGAAGCGCCCAAACTCGAACCCGACCTGGCCGCCGAGATCCCCCTGTTCAAGATGGTAGGCGGCCGGCAAGTCTGGACGGTTCATCTTCGCAGGGGCGTCATGTTTCATGCCGGCCCCAAAACCGACGCCTACGAACTCACGGCTGACGATGTGGTCTTTTCGCTCCGCAAATCGGCCGACCCCGCCCATTGCGCCTACGCCGGCGAGTACGACGGCATGACCATCGAAAAAGTCGACGCGTATACGATCCGCATCATCCTCGAAAAACCGCTTTCATCCATTCTCTTCCTGCCCAAGTTGACCAATTATGCCGGTGGTTTCATTGTCAGTAAACGGGCCGTCGATGCCATGGGAATGGAGGCCCACCGTATTCACCCGGTCGGCACCGGTCCGTTTGCCTTCACGATGCGCGTTCCCAATGAAAAAATCATGTTGTCGGCCCACCGCCACTATTTTCGCGGCCAGCCTGAACTGCAGGGCGTGGCGATCCATTTTTCATCGGGCATTGAAAAACTCGAGGCGGATCTGCGCAGGGGCGACCTGGATGTCATCATGGGGTCCGGAGACAAGGAGTGGATCGAAAAGATGGAGAGGATGGGCGACGTCGCGATCGATACCCACGGGGTCGGCGAGGTCATCTCTCTTTATTTGAACACCCAGTTCGAACCGCTCAATGACGTCCGGGTCCGCAGGGCCATCGCCTATGGGATAGACCAAGAGGCCTTCCTTTCCATTTCTCATCCCCGCCTGGTGGGCAGCGCCTATTCACATATCCCGTTCCAGTTTCTTCCCGGCGGTTTGACACCGTCCGATGTGGCCCGGCTCAATCTGCTCTATCCATTGAACCTGGAAAAAGCCAGGACGCTGCTCGCCGACGCAGGCTATCCGGACGGATTTACCATGGATCTGGTCGCTTCGGAAAAACGGCTCCACCGCGGATGTTTTGCCCTGGTCGTCGAACAGCTCGCAACCATCGGAATCGATTGCCGCATTGCATTCGTCCCCCATGGCGCCATGCATCGGTCGATCCGCCAGGCACCGCAACCGATGGTCCTCTATACGGCCTGGCGTCCCAACGCCGACGCCTACCTGAGCCGCTTTTTTCACTCCGACGCCATCGTCGTCACCGGTGCGCATCCCGATACCAATTTTTCCCATTACAGGCAGATCGACCGATTGATCGAAGCCGCCCGGTTGGAGATCGATCCCGAGAAACAGATCAATCTTTGGGGGCAAGCCCAAATCAGGATTTTGAACGATATGGCCGCTTACCCGATCATGTTCACGAAGCAGTGCTACGCCCGGAAAAGGTATGTGGACTATGGACACGAGCTGTCGTCGACCATGGCGCTCTATCCCCAGTTCACCGAGAAAACGAGGATGACGGCCAGACGATAGACGACCGCGTCGCCGTAAGGTGTAAATCGTAAGGGGAATGTACAATGAACACCTATGCCAAAATCCTGGTCACCACCTTACCGCTGGTCCTTTTTTCCCTTATCGCGGCCGCCGGCACGACTTACTATTTCACCCATCAAGCGCTGACGCAGTTGGCCGAAACCTGGCTCCAGACCCGGCTGGAAGAAGCCGTGCAAGCCGCCTCCGAACAGAAGGACATTCTCTATAAGTACGGTCTGGAAAACGTACCGGCCAGCAATGCCAAAGCCCAACTGGACGCCGGCCGCCGCATATCCCACATCGACGTGGGGCGCGAAGGCTATATCTTTGCCGTGGACACCCGGGGCGTCATTGCCATGCACCCGGACGACCGCATGATCGGCGCGGATGTCAGCGCGCAGGCGTGGTTTCGAAGACTGCGATTGGACGGGGGACGCCTCCGGTACGATGCCCAGGGCGTCAACAGCCTGGCCCTTTTCAATTATTTCGAACCCTGGCAGTGGTACATTCTGGCCGTGGACCCGGAACGCGAAGTCTATGGCGTCGCCACCCGGATGCGACCCTATCTCGTCTATCTGGGCATCATCAGTTCGATCGTTCTGGCAGGAGCGCTGATGCTGCTTACCCGAAGAATCACCGCGCCCCTGCGTGAGTTGACCGACGGGGTCGAATCCATATGAAAAGGGCGAATTTCTCAACACGAGCGCCGAAATCCTCTATCCCGATCGCCAAGAATTCGAACGCGTCGGCAAGGTGATATACGAAAGTATCGCCAAACACGGCATCGGTCAGGTGGAGGCCAAATGGGTACGTAAAAACGGCGTGACGTTCGACTGCCTGGTGCGACTCTGTTCCCTGTATCCCGACGATCCGGACAAGGGGCAGATCTTTGCCGTCATGGATATTTCAGATGCCAAGCGTCTCGAGGCCGAACTGCAGCGCGCCAAGAAAATGGAGGCCATCGGGTTGCTGGCCGGCGGCGTGGCCCATGATCTGAACAATATCTTATCCGGGATCGTCAGCTATCCGGAACTGCTCTTGCTCGAGCTGCCCAGTGAGAGCCCCCTGGTCAAACCCATCGCGACCATCAAAAAATCAGGCGAAATGGCGGCCGCCATCGTCCAGGACCTGCTGACCATGGCCAGACGCGGCGTTGCGGTCAACGAGGTCGTCAACCTCAACCAGATCGTCGCCGAACAGATGCGAAGCCTTGAATTCAAGAGTCTGATGTCTTGTCATCCCAACATCCAGGTTTCCATTGCGCTGGCGCCCGACCTGCCGAACATCAACGGCTCCGTGCCCCATCTTTCCAAAAGCGTAATGAACCTGATGCTCAATGCCGCCGAAGCGATGCCCGAGGGCGGCAAAATCGATATCATCACCAGCAATGCCTACATTGACAGGCCCATCCGGGGATACGAACATGTGGCGCCGGGGCAGTATGTGCAACTTTCCATTGCCGACACGGGTGTGGGGCTCAACGAAACAGAGATGGAGCGGGTTTTCGAACCGTTCTACACCCGGAAAAGGATGGGACGCAGCGGCAGTGGGCTGGGAATGTCCGTGGTATGGGGCACTGTCAAGGACCATAACGGGTTCATCGATATTCAAAGCGCAAAAGACCTGGGCACCACCTTTACCCTCTACTTCCCGGCCACGACGGAATATGTGAGGGCCGAATCACCGAATTTTTCCCCGGACCGATATAGGGGCAACGGCGAAAAACTGCTGGTGGTGGACGATGCCGACGTGCAGCGTGAAATCGCCAGGCGCATTCTTGAAAAACTGGGCTACGACGTCACCTGCTGTTCCAGCGGCGAAACAGCGGTCGCGTACCTCAAGGATCATTCGGTGGACCTGATGGTACTGGACATGATCATGGACCCGGGCATGGACGGGCTCGACACCTACCGCGAAATCCTCCGTTTCAAACCCGGAATCAAGGTGATTATCGCCAGCGGCTTTTCAGAATCGGAAAGAGTCAAGGCAGCCCAGGAACTGGGAGCCGGTCCCTATATCCGAAAACCCTATACCATCGAAACCATAGGAATGGCCGTGAAAACCGCTCTGGAAGGCAAGCCGTGCCGAAAGTGATCCCCGGCGGCATATACCTGTGCCAGGTGAGTGGAACAGTCTCCTGCGGCGCCTGCTGCGGGCTCTATAATGTAGCGAACGTGTCGCGGACGAGTCTCTCGGCCATGCTGGCCCATCGCAGTGTGCAGTTCCAGAAAATACCCAGGACCGTGGCGGCTATCGATGAGTTTGCCGCCCGGATGCAGGCCGTCGAGCCCCAACACCGGCCCTTTCCTCAATTTCACCACTGCCCGTTCATCGGCCTGATCGGCACGGATCGACAACGCGTCGGCTGCCTGCTGCACCCGTTGGCGGAAGGCAATGCGGGGATCGATTATCGGGGCTTGAGCTACTATGGCGGTCTGGCCTGCAGGAGCTATTTTTGCCCCGCGCCCCACGAACTGCCGGCCCGCTGCAAACGGATCCTTCAAACGGTGATCGACGATTGGTACACCTATGGTTTGATCATCACCGAAGCGGTGTTGGCAGGCGCCATTTTCGGCCGGATCGAAACGATGCTCGGTGGCTCCCTGGTGCCGGAGTTGTTCGACAAAAACCCGGCGGCGCGCGCCGCCTTGAACGAACTGCTCCGGATAAAGATCGACTGGCCCTATCGTCCCGCCCATGCCGACACCCCCTGCCACCATTTCTTCCCGGACGCCGGCTATGTCAAGCCGGCCATCGACTATGAAACGATCGGCGTGCGTCCTGCCCCGGCCGACGACATCCTGGTCGAACTCGTCTCCGAATTCAAATCCGCCGACGATTTGGCCGATGCCCGTGACCGCATCGCCCGCGCGATTCAGAACGTGGTCGCGGCCCTGGCATCTAAGATTTGACAATCGACGATCGGTGCAAATCTATACACCATGCCGCCCCAATGAAAACCCGAACCGTTCGAGCACACGAACTGCGCTAAGTACAAGCAGGCATGAATAAGCTGACATATATGTCGGCCCAGGCAGCCCATGGAATGGATACTTAGCGTACTCGTACGCGTACTTCAGCGCAGCGGTACTCGTACTCGATCCATCCTGGCATCGTTGACACAAGCAGGGGAATCTTTCGAGTACGAGAACGAGTACGAGTACGAATGCAAGCAAGTAGCCCATTATGTCAGCGTAATTATGAACTAGTGCGCTAAGGAACCCGATCGATGCAAGACCACGATCTCGACCGATGGATGCATGCCCATGATTTTGAAATACAGAACCGCGCCAGCGAACGCCGGGTGCTGTGGGTCATCGGTCTGACCGTTGTCACCATGGCGGCCGAAATCACGGCCGGCCTGCTTTTCGGCTCCATGGCCCTGCTCGCCGACGGCTGGCACATGGGCACCCACGCCGCGGCGTTGGGGATCACGGCCCTGGCCTATCATTTTGCCCGCAGACATGCCCGCGACCGGCGATTCACATTCGGGACGGGTAAAATCGGGGTGCTGGGAGGCTACAGCAGCGCCGTGGTACTGGCCGTCGTGGCCTTGCTGATGGCCGTCGAGTCGGCCGAAAGGCTGTTTCATCCCCAAACGATCCGCTTCGACGAGGCCCTGATGGTGGCGGTCCTGGGGTTGATCGTCAATTTGGCCAGCGCCCTGCTGCTGCAACAACCGCATCATGGCCATGGTTCGGATGCCTCTCACGAGGGACATGGACACGGTCACGATCACCAGCATCACGACCCCCCCGACCACAACCTGCGCAGCGCTTATCTTCATGTGTTGGCCGATGCCCTCACCTCGGTACTGGCCATTGGCGCCCTGATTGTGGGAAAATTCTGGCACTGGGTATGGATGGATGCGGTCATGGGCATCGTCGGCGCCATGATCATCGCCCAGTGGGCCAGGGGGCTTTTGAAAGATACGGCACGGATTCTGCTCGACCGCGACATCGACACGGAGATGGTGCAGCGCATTCACGATCTCATCGAAGCCGATGCCGACAACCGGATCGCCGATCTGCACATTTGGAGAATCGGATCCAACCAGATGGCCGCCATCGTCTCCGTGGTCACCCATTTTCCCAGGCAGCCGGACCATTACAAGCAACTGCTCGCCCCCATCGACCAGATGGCCCATCTCACCGTGGAAGTGATCGATTGCACCATCGGCCCCTGCCTCACCGCCAACGGCGACCTTGCCAAATAAGTGCTTTTATCCTATGGCAGAGCGATGCATCCTGCTCCGCAACGATATTATGACCTGAACCGCTATTTCCGCGACCGATTCGGTTGCCGGGTCCACAAACTGACCGTGGACGCCGGGCTCACCTGCCCCAACCGCGACGGCACCGCGGGTCGCGGGGGCTGCATTTACTGCAACGCCCGCGGTTCCGGCACCGGCGCCTTTTCCAGGGGACTGTCCATCACCGAACAACTCGACATCAGCAAGGCAGCGGTGGCCGCCAGATTCAAAGCCCGGAAATTCATCGCCTATTTCCAATCCTTTTCCAACACCTATGCACCGGTCGAACGCCTCCAGGCCATGTATGACGAGGCCCTGGCCGTGCCGGATATCGTGGGCCTGGCCATCGGCACACGGCCCGATTGCGTGGATGAAGCCAAACTGAACCTTTTGGAAGAATATGCCAGGGATCACCTGGTCTGGATGGAGTATGGCCTGCAGTCGGCCCACAACCGCACCCTGTCCGCCATCAACCGCGGCCACGATGTGACAACCTTCGAATCGGCCGTTTTGGCCACCGCCGGCCGGGGAATGGAGATTTGCGCGCATATCATCCTCGGCCTGCCTGGAGAGACGGGCGACGACATGCGTGCCACAGCCGATTTCATTGCCCGCCTGCCCATCGACGGCGTGAAACTGCACCTGCTCTACGTGGTTCGGGGCACCCCCATGGAAACCCTTTACCGGTCAGGGAAATATCGTTGCCTCGAACAGGCGGAATATGTGGAACTGGTCTGCGATGTTCTGGAGCGTCTGCCGAATCGGATGGTGATTCAAAGGCTCACCGGCGACCCCCACCGGGAGGAACTGGTCGCCCCCGGATGGGCATTGAGGAAAGGGGAGACGCCCGAGTTGATCCGGCGTCGCCTGATGGAACGCGATAGCTTTCAAGGCAAAGCGTTTGCGGCCAGGGATTCTGACTGAATGCGTTCATTAAATCCGGCCCGGGTGGGGCAGGCCCTTCAGGGCGAATCACATTCAGTCAGAATTGTTGGCTTGCGGAAAAGTGACGATGGGAGCGGCGGGGGGAACTGAGCCGAAGCTACATCGCTGCCCTGGTCCATAAAAAAAGGCACACTTCCATGAGGAAGTGTGCCTTGAAGCTGAAGCAGCTTTAGTTATCGAACGGTCACGTTGACCGCCGACGGTCCCTTGGGTCCCTGCTGGATATCGAAGGTCACTTTTTCGCCTTCGTTGAGCGACTTGAAACCACTGGCATTGATACCGGTGTGATGAACGAATACATCCGGTCCGCCATCTTCCTGCTCAATGAACCCATACCCTTTGCTGCTGTTAAACCACTTTACTGTTCCACTTGGCATAGTAACATCCTCCTTTCTTAAAAAATTCTCAAAGCTTCATACTTGAGGATGTCACCTGGAACACGTCGGACTTTCCTTAAGCGCGAAACTACCCGCCAATGAAGAGCGGGTCTTTATTGATTGACTGTACAGTAGCACTTTTTCTGTAGAAAGCAAGTATATTCTATTCTTTATCGATTTTTGCCATCCGGACGCCGAAGGACCGTCTCAAACCATCGGGTTGCGTGGCAAAACATGGGTTCATGCTTATAGTGGCTCATGATCGCGGCCATAGGCGGCTACAGGTAGATCGTCCATGCCATCGCTACAAAAATTCCCTTGAGAAGGAGAAGGTTATGAAAACGGCTGAAGACATATTGAACGACAAAGGCCCGGGGATCATGGTCAGCGTCACCCCGGACCAGCGGCTATCCGATGCCATCGCCAAGATGAATGCGGCCAACGTCGGCGCCATGTTGATAGAAGCAGAAGGCGAGATTATCGGCATCTGGACCGAACGGGACCTGCTGCGGGCGACGGGCAATCCCGGTTTTGATCCAGAGCGGGCCATTATCGGCGATCATATGAAGACCCATCTTCATTTTGCCGATGGCGATACGCCGTTGGAGCGGCTCGAAGAGATGTTTCTGGGGCTTTATATCCGCCATATCCTCATTCGAAAAGAGGAACGTTTCATCGGGCTGCTGTCCATCGGAGACGTCCTGCGGGCCAGCCTGCTGGAAAAAGACAAGCAGATCAAAAAACTCAACGCCATCGCCAGCTGGCAATATTACGAAAACTGGGGGTGGGACCGTAAAAAGCGCGGCAAGACCAAATCCGGATAAGGGGATCCGGCCAGGACGAGGGCGCCTCGCCTCTCGAATCGGCTACAGGGGATTGAACCGTTTGGCCAAAGGGAAACGACGTCCTTCGCCAAACGCCTTGGGTGTCACCTTGAGACCGGGTGCCGCCTGGTGGCGTTTATATTCGTTCCGGTCCACGCGGGCCGTGATATCGGCCACCGCCTGGGGATCGTGTCCGGCGGCCACCAGTTCATCGGCCGACATGGCTTTTTCCACGTAGCCCTCCAGGATGGCATCGATAACCTCATAGGGCGGCAGATCGTCCTGGTCGGTCTGATCGGGTTTGAGCTCGGCCGAAGGGGCCTTCTCCAGGATGCGCACGGGAATCACCTCCTGGTCCCGGTTGATCCAGCGGCATATCTCGTAGACCAACGTTTTGGGCACGTCGGAGATGACGGCCAGCCCGCCGTTCATGTCGCCATACAAGGTACAGTAACCCACCGCCAGCTCGCTCTTGTTGCCCGTGGAGAGCACCAGGCAACCGTCCCGGTTGGAAACCCCCATGAGCAGCGTACCGCGGATGCGGGCCTGCAGGTTCTGTTCGGTCAGACTCAACGCCGTGTCGTCTGCATTCGGTACGAGCAGGCGGACAAAATCCTGGTACAACCCGTCGATGGGAATGATCGAATAGTCGACCCCCAGGTTGCCGGCCAGGTTGCGGGTGTCTTCGTAGTTGTCCGGAGAGGTATAGCGCGAGGGCATGAATATCGTGGCAACCTGCTCCGGGCCCAGGGCCTGGACGGCGATATAGGCCACCAGCGCCGAATCGATGCCGCCCGACAAACCGATGACCGCCTTCCTGAAACCGCATTTGGTGACATAATCGCGGGTACCCATGATCAGAGCCTGCAGCACGGCCTCGGTGTCCGAACCAATAACCGGGTGCATCTCGCCGCGGCCGTCGGCCGTGTCATACATCACCATGTCTTCCGCAAAATCCGATGCGCGGGCCACGACCTGGCCCTGGGCATCGAAAACAGCGCTGGCGCCGTCAAACAGAATGTGATCGTTACCGCCCACCTGATTGGCGAACACGACGGTGACCTTGTGCTTGCGTGCCAGGGTCGCGAGCATGGTATCGCGGAAGACGCGCTTGCCCTTGTGGAACGGCGAGGCGGCGATATTGATCAACACGTCCGCGCCATCCTGCACCAGTTGGGCTACCGGGTCGCGGGCATAAAGCCGGCGCCGGAACACATCCTTGTCGTTCCAGGCATCTTCGCAAATGGTCAACCCGATGCGATGGCCCTTGTAGGCCACCGGTTGGGTCGCCGTTCCAGGTTCAAAATGGCGCTGCTCGTCGAAGACATCATAGGTGGGCAACAGTTGCTTGTCGGCCTTGTGCAACACCCGCCCATCCTCGAACAGCACCGCCGAGTTGAACAGCGCCTTGCCGGTTTCATCCGGATTGGCGGTGACCAGCCCGCAGATCACCCCGATGCCGCGCACCTCCTTGACCAGGGCCGCCAGGCACTTTTCATTGGCGGTCACGAAAGCCCCATATTCCAGAAGGTCCCGGGGCGGATAGCCGCACAGGGCCAGTTCCGGGAAAACGGCCAAATCACAAGCCCGCTCCCTGGCCCGGCGACACCCCTCGACGATCAAGGAGAATTGACGTTTAAAATCCCCGATAAGCGGATTCACCTGGAAAATGGCAATTTTCATAATATGTACCTGCTCTACCGGACCGCATGAGGGTTGAATGTCTGTGGCCGGGGCCAATTGCTTTTAACCTATAGAACTGGATCTTTTATCCGCAAAGGCCTTAAAATGCAATTTCGATTCAATCCCGCGACATTGCCAAGGCGCTCGTCGGCATGATAAAGATGACATCAAATAAAAGTCAGATACCTGACAGGAGGATTCCCATGAGAAAAGTCACCATGGTTTTCGTCGCGCTGTTACTCATCGTCTCGCCCGTCGCCGCCGATACCATCTATATATGGACCGATGAGAATGGCGTCAAACGTTTCAGTAACCAGCTTCCAGAAGGGGTTGAAGACTACGAGACCGAACAGGGCGCGTCTTTGGATGGCGAAGGTGGAGAGCGGCCTGAGTTCGATCGGATGATCGAAGAGGTCAAGCAACAAAACCGCCAATCCGACATCGAGAGGGAAGAGGAGGCCGCCCGGCGTAAGGCGGAAGCGGAACGCAAGGCCAAGGAAGAAAAAGAGGCCCGAATCGCCGCCGAGCGCGCCCGCCTTCAGGAACAGATCGATGCATTGAACAACAGGGCCCTCAGCCCGACCTTCACCCAAGGCATGCGGGACCACCAGATCCGCCAAATCCAGGAACAGATCGATGCATTGAAGTAGTGCCCGGCTGAACCTGGAACACGAGTTGCGGCATGTGTTGTTGCGTCTCACGGGTTTTGTTCGGATTTTCACAAACCTGCTTGCACGGGTGGGATGATATTTGTACCAGTCGCTGAAAAATCTGGCCAAAAAAATTTACGAGCGCTTCATCAAGCTCAAGGGTGCCCCACGGGAACTTGCCTTGGGGTTTGCCTTGGGTTTGTTCATCGGCATGAGCCCGTTTTTCGGGATGCATATCGCCATCGGCGTCATTTGCGCGTCGATTCTCGGTTGGAGCAAGATCGGTGCGGCCATCGGCGTCAACATCACCAATGTGTTCACCGTACCGTTCATTTATCCGGTCACCTACTGGGTCGGTTCGAAAATCACCGGATTCACGAAACACGTGAGCTGGCCCACCTCCCCTGATTTCGACGGATTTTTGCAGCTCTTGAAAGATTCGCCGATGATCGTGCTCGACCTGTGCGTGGGGGGTGCAATTCTGGGTGTTCCCATTGCCGTCATCGGCTACTACCTGGCCTTCAATGCCATCACCGTCTATCGGCAGCGGGTGCGCGAACGGGTGCGCGAACTCAAACGGCAACGTAAATTGAAATCCCAGGCCAAGAAAAAGACAAGACGGCGTAAACCCCGCAAAGACAAATCTCAAACGCAGAAAGCCACCGCAGCCGCTACCGACGGGAAACCCGACAAACCATAAAGCAGGGGATGGGCCAAGTTCATCCACGGAACGGACCGGCCGCTATCTTAACACGCTGATCACCAGGTAACTGCAATAACCGATATAGACGGCCAGCAGGATGGCCCCTTCGAACCTGTTGATGCGTCCCTGGCCTTTGAATCCGTAACCCAGGACAAACAGAGAAAACGTCAAGGCGGCCATGACCATGATGTCCCGGAAGAAAACCTCCGGCCCCACGGTCATGGGTTGAATCGATCCCGCAATGCCGACCACGGCCAGGGTATTGAACAGGTTGGAGCCCAATATATTGCCCAAGGCGATGTCGTGTTCGTTTTTACGCGCGGCGATGACCGACGAGGCCAGCTCGGGCAAGGAAGTGCCGATCGCCACAATGGTCAACCCGATGATCAGATCGCTCACCCCGAAGCCGCTGGCGATCCCCACGGCCCCCCAGACGAGCAGACGTGAACTGACGATCAACAACACGAGGCCGACCACCAGCCATAACAGGGCGCGGCGCATGGGCATGATGTTCTCCGCCAATGCCTGGGCCATTTCGCTGCCCAGCGCATCTGCCGGCCGTCGCACGCCTTGGAAAATGGTCCAGCCCATGAGGCCGGCGAACACGCCCAGGAGCACCAGGGCGTCGAATCGGGTGATGCGGCCGTCCCACAATTGCCATGCGGCCAGCAGGGTGACCAGGGACAGGATCGGCAACTCCTTGCGCAGCACCTGGGAGTGGACGGCGATGGGACTGAGCATGGCTGTAAGTCCCAGAATCAGGGCGATATTGGTGATGTTCGAGCCGTAGGCATTACCCAGTGCGATACCCGGGGTGCCTTGGACGGCCGCAAAGGCCGACACCACCATTTCCGGCGCCGACGTACCGAAACCGACGATCACCATGCCGATCAATAAAGGGGACATCCCCAAATGCCGCGCCGTGGCGGCCGACCCTTCGACAAAACGATCGGCGCTCCACACCAGCAGCGCCAACCCGGATATTACTGCTAAAATCGCCCACACCATGGCGTTCGTCACGCCTCCCTGCCCATGCGATGTTACCGGCTCAGCACCTCAACCACCTTCTCCAAAAGCCCGTTGACTGTAAACGGCTTTTCTATAAAGTCAATATCTTCTTCCAGAACACCCTGCCGGGCGATCACGTTGTCGCTATAGCCCGACATGTAGAGCACCCGGGCTTCCGGATGATGCGCCGAGATCCTGGCAAACACTTCGGGGCCGTTCATCCCCGGCATGACCACATCGGTGAGCACCAGATCGATGGGCGCGCCGTGCGATGCGGCCTTTTCAACGGCGTCCCCGACCGAAGCCGATTCGATCACATCGTAACCGCCGCGCCGCACCACGGAAACCGCCATGGCACGGACCGCGGGGTCGTCTTCCACGACCAGCACCGTTGCCGTATCCTGGGCGACCTTGCGCTGCGGAACCGTTGGCGGCTGAACCGGCAGGGGTGAGCCGCTCAGCGGGAGATAGATCTTAAATGTGGCGCCTTGTCCCGGTTCGCTGTAGGCCCAGATGTTGCCGCCGTGCTGCTTGACTATGCCGTAAGAGGTCGCCAATCCAAGGCCGGTGCCCTTTTCCAGGCCTTTGGTGGTAAAAAACGGCTCGAAAACACGAGACAGGGTCTCCTTGTCCATGCCGCAGCCCGTATCGCTGACCCGGATCATGGCGTAATCGCCAGGTGCCACATCGGATTTTAGATCGGCATAGGCCTCATCCAGCACGACCCGGCCGGTTTCGATGGTCAATGTCCCGCCGTCACTCATGGCGTCCCGGGCGTTGACCGCCAGGTTCATCAGCACCTGGGTCAATTGGGCGCTGTCGGCGGCCACGGCCAATGGCTCATCCGACAGACGCAGTTGCAATTCGATATCCTCCCCCAGCAGTCGTTGCAGCAGGCGTTCCAACTCCGCCACCGCGGCATTGACATCCAGGCGCTTGACCTCGAGCAGTTGCTTGCGACTGAAGGCCAGCAACTGGCGGGTCACATCCCTGGCCCGAATGGCGGCATCGAAAATCTCCCGCAACGGTTCGTGATGGGGATGGCCCTCCTGCACCTCTTCGAGCACCAGTTCGGCATACCCCATGATAATCGACAACAAGTTGTTGAAATCATGGGCCACACCGCCGGCCAAACGCCCCACGGATTCCATCTTCTGGGCCTGGTTGAGCTGTTCCTGCAGCGCTTCGCGCTCCTGGTTGGCCCGGTGGCGTTCGGTGATGTCCCGCGTGATGCCCTGAAGCCGGATGGGCCGGCCGGCATCGTCATAAAAGACCTTGCCATGAATCTCGACCCAGATCGGTTCACGGTTCTTTTTAAACATCGCGACGTCGAAAACGACGCCGGACCCCCCAGGGCCTTTTTCCAGCTCAGCGGCGATCACACGGGCCATCTCGTTGAAGTTCTTTTCATCGCAATGGTCCGGCAACCGGCTGCCGATCCACTCTTCCGGCGTGTGGCCGGTGATCAGGGTGATGGCCGGATTGACATAGGTGAACCTGAGATCGAGGTCCATCACCCAGATCACGTCGAGGGTGTTGTCAGCCAGCAACCGATAGCGATTTTCACTCTCGCGCAGCTCCGCGGTCTTTCGGGCAACCTGTTTGCGCAACGACCAGGACCACAATGAAAAGCCCAGCAGCAGCACCAGCAGCGCCACGGCGACCAGAGCCACATATCCCAGCATCATCCGAACACCGGAATGCGTATCCTCATAGACGCCCATCCATCGCTCATAGATGCGCCGATAGGCGCCGGTGGCCTCGATCACCTTCAACCCCTCGCTCAACTGGGCCAGCAGCGCTTTGTGGCCGTGCCGCACAACATAGCAATAACCGGGACTGAGCAAGGGCCGCCGCCCGACCGTCAGGTTGCGCCAGCCCTGTTTTTCGATCCAGTACAGGGCGGTCAGACGCGACACCAGGGCGCAGTCATGGTCGCCCCGGGCCAACTCGCGCAGCGCCTCCTCCTGGGCATCGACCGCAGTGAGCCGCTCGGTGAGACCGTGTTTCAATACGAAATCGTGCATGATATCGCCCTGCTGAACCACGATTCGCCGGTCGGTCAGATCGGCGATGGTGGCGGGCGGTTCCCCCTCTCCGGTCCGCACCACGGCCACGCAATGATTGACGGTATGGGGTACGGTAAAATCGAAGGCCAGGTCTCTTTCGGGAGAGTAGAACATGCCCTGCAGCGCGTCGATCTCCCCGCGCACCAGGGCGTCGCGGACCTGCTCCCACGGCCCCAGGCGGATCTCCACATCTATCCCCAGCTCCCGAGCGATGGCCCGCGTGAGGTCCACGGTGTATCCTGACGGGTTGCCCTTCTCGTCCAAGTATTCGTAGGGCGGGTAGTTGTGATCACCGCCGATCACGATTCGGCGCGGGACGGGCTTTTCCAGTTGTACCGAATTGTCGGCCAGAAGGTGGGGATGCATGCCATGCCCTGTGACCCCACCGATCACGGCAACAACTAAGAAAGCGAAAACCCGAAGGTGGCGTAAAGTTCCCAATTTCATCAGAAATGCCTTTTTCTCCTTGACAACGGATCGATATTTCACGTTAATTGAAGTGACCTATATCTTTCAGCGGCTGGATCTCCTTCAGCCATATGCCCATTGAAAACCGTTACTTAAATTGAATTCAAAAACCGGGACAGCGCAGCGGAACACGTGGCGAAGCTGTTGTACCTATTTTCAGCACGCTGTTCAACGATAAGGCGCAACACTGCAGACAACCGCACATGGGGGCAGCCATGAAAAAATACGTGATTGCGGCAATTCTGGTCGGGGTGGGCGTGGTGATCGCCTTTCCCTTGCTGAGCATGACCTACTACACCATGGTGAGAACCTCCACCCCGGATTTTTGTGCAACGTGCCATGAGATCAAACCGGCGGTGAGGGAGTGGCGTGCGTCCACCCATGTGAACAATCCTCAGGGGTTCGTGGCCGACTGCATGGACTGCCATCTGCCCGCGCCCCACAAGACCTTCGATTTCTTCTTCGCCAAAACGCTCCACGGTGCCAAGGACGTGGTCATGCATTTCATCATCGACGAATACGACCGGCAGAAAAACAGGGAGGCCGCTTACGCCTCCTTCGACAATGCCGAGTGCCAGAAGTGCCATCGCAACCTGCTGGACATGCCGGACAAGCGCGGCGCCATGCTGGCCCACCGCACGGTGCTCTACGCCCGGCCCGGTTACGAACGCAAGTGCGTGGACTGCCATTGGGATCTCGTGCACAACCCCAGCGAAACCGTCCAGTTCAAGCAGTACCGCAAACTCCCCTATCACGCCAAAGGATTGAGAAAACTTTAAATACAAATCCTGATCACGGGTTACTGTCAATGCTTTCGGACATTTCAAAGAAAGGAGCAAAAACCATGAGGCGACGAAAAGTGTTGATTTTTACGGCTGTGACGATCCTGGCGCTGATCGCAGCCGGGGTCTCGCCACCGGCCATGGCCCAGCCCAACTTTGCCAAGGTCAAGGAGTTCCGCATCGAGCGGAGCATCCCCCCGGAGGCGGTCGCCTGCATCGAGTGCCACAAACAGACCAGCCCCGGTCTGTTTGCCGATTGGGCCAACAGCCGCCATGCCAACGCCAACATCACCTGCCTGGACTGCCATCTGGCCCAGCCCGGAGATCAGGATGTGGCCAAGGGGCATGACGCGGTTTACAGCCGCAAAGACCTTCCCTATGCCGAAGCAAAGTACAAAGTGCCCGTCGCCACCGTCGTCACGCCCAAGGATTGCTCCCGCTGTCACCCGGACGAGGTGACCCAGTACAGCAAAAGCAAACACGCCAACACCATCGAGATCATGTGGAAGCTCGACCCCTGGCTGAACAAGGGCATGAATTCGGACAACGAGCGCAAGACCGGCTGCTACCACTGCCACGGCACGGTGCTGGCCATCGATGACAAAGGCAAGCTCGATGCCACCACCTGGCCCAACGTGGGCGTGGGGCGTCTCAACCTGGACGGCAGCAAGGGGTCGTGCACCTCCTGCCACAGCCGCCACCGCTTTGCGGTATCCGAAGCGCGGCGCCCCGAAGCATGCGACTCGTGCCACCTGGGGCCGGACCATCCCCAGATCGAGATTTACGAAGAGTCCAAGCACGGCACGATCTACCACGCCTTCAATGACGAGTTCAACTTCAAGGCCGCGGCCGGCACTTGGACACCGGGGACCGACTACCGCGCGCCCACCTGCGCCGCCTGCCATATGAGCGGCTCGGGCAAAGTCACAGGCACCCATGACGTCACCGAACGCATCTCCTGGGAGACCCAGGCCCCGCTCACCGTGCGGCCCCAGGACTTTGCCGCCTTCCCTTCGGGTACCGACTGGAAGGTCGAGCGCGAAAAGATGAAAAACGTCTGCCTCGCCTGTCACAGCGATGCCTGGGTGGATGATTTCTATCATGGGTACGACAAGGCGGTGGAAGAGTACAACGAAGTCTACTACAAACCGGCCAAGGCCAAATTCGACGAACTGAATTCAAAAGGATTGCTGGATCAAACCAAGTTCTTCGACGAGCGCCTCGAAGTCGAATTTTACGAACTGTGGCACCATGAAGGCCGCCGGGCGCGCATGGGCGTCATGATGATGGCCCCGGACTATGCCTGGTGGCATGGCTTCTATGAAGTCAAGCTGCGATTCGCCAATTTCATGGAAGAGGCCAACCACCTGATCGAAACCGGGCAGAAGGCCTACATCGCCAAGGATTTCCCCAACGCCACCGGCGACACGACCCGGCCGCCCAAAATTTTCGGCGGGAAGTAACGGGTTAGAAGCAGGCTCACAGAATCGTGCACAGGATATCCTGTGCACGGTTCAAATCGCGACAATACAACAACGAGGCGCCCGAGACAGGACCGGGCGCCTCGTCTGTTCTCAGCGACTTGAAGCACCATTCCCGAATTCGACCTCCCTCTGAAACTTGACAGAGTCGTAAAAAGTCAGGAATTCGCTTTTCCCGTCATCCCGGCGAAGGCCGGGATCCAGTATTTTCAATAGGTTCTGGATGCCGGATCAAGTCCGGCATGACGCCTCTGCTACTTTTAACGGTGACGTCAAACTTGACTCAAGTCAATGACACCGTTCCGCTCCCACGATATGATCCAACCATCTCGATCCCTTGTTGGTTCAAAGTCAAAAAAATCTCGAAGGGAGTGAATCGCTATCGCATCGTCTTCTTGCAAACCAAACGCCGGCGCCAAAGGGTCCAACTGCTGGGAATTCATGCAGTGCGGCCGTGAACGTCGGCGGCGCGGACAATATTACCGTGGTCCTGGCCCGGCCATGATCCGATCCCGAACAGGCCGGATCTCCATTCGGTGCATGTTGCCTTTTGGCATTTGACTTAAGTCAAGGCGTTCAGTTAAACTTCGTTTATCATCGATCCTGCCTTGACATTGCCTGAAGTTGCCTTTTCCTACGCCACCCCAAACCCATACAGGAAGGCTTGAATGCAAATACATGCCCTCTATCACGTTCCCTTCGAAGATATCGGCAGCATGGCAGCCTATTTCGAAAAGACCGGCCACGACGTGGCCGTCACCCGCCTCTGGCAGGCGGAGCCGTTGCCGGAAATAACGGATTTCGACATGCTGGTCGTCATGGGTGGCCCCATGGGGGTGCACGATGATGCGCGCCATCCCTGGCTGGCCGCTGAAAAACGGTTCCTCGAAGCGGCCATGAAGCGCGACAAAACCATCCTGGGCATTTGCCTGGGCGCCCAATTGATGGTTCATGTAGCCGGCGCCCCGGTCCGGCCCAACGGCCATCGCGAAATCGGCTGGTTTCCCGTCCGCAGATCAGACCAAGCCCAAACGACCGTGCTGCAGGACGCACTGCCCCCGGCGTTCGACGCTTTTCATTGGCACGGCGATACCTTCGATTTGCCGGCCGGTGCCGTCCCCCTGGGATCGAGCCAGGCCTGTACCCACCAGGGATTCATTATGGCCGATCGCATGGTCGGCCTGCAGTTCCACCTGGAAACCACGCCCGCCTCGGCCCGGGCGCTGATCGACCACTGCGCCGAAGAGTTGGACGGATCCGCCTATGTCCAGGAACCGGCGGCCATGCTGGCCGACCCCCAGCGTTTTCAGCAGATCAATGCCATCATGGAGAAATTGCTCGACGCCCTCTGCACAATTCACCCTTAAAATTCCCCGCCAAGCGGGGCCGCGAGGTGTCCAATGACAACCAGCCTGCTGAACCGACTGCGTTTCTTCCGCCCCAAAAGCCCTGCCCACGGCTGCAACGAAGAGACCGGCCCCGGCCAGTGGACCCAGACCCGCTGCGGCCAGCGGGAGTGGGAGGATCTCTACCGCCGGCGTTGGCAGTACGACAAGAAGGTGCGCTCGACCCACGGTGTCAACTGCACGGGCTCGTGCTCGTGGGATGTCTACGTCAAGGACGGCATCCTGGTGTGGGAGACCCAGGCCACCGACTACCCGGCCTGCGGCGACGGCTTTCCCAACCACGAACCGCGCGGCTGCCCGCGGGGCGCCACCTATTCGTGGTACACTTACAGCCCGGTGCGCCTGAAGCATCCCCTGGTGCGCTCGTGCCTGCTGGAGATGTGGCGTGCGGCCCTGGAAGCGAACGGCGATCCGGTTTCGGCCTGGGCGGCCATCGCCGGCAATCATGAAAAACGCCGGCAATTCCAGCAGGCGCGCGGCAAAGGCGGTTTCGTGCGCGTGGATTGGGAAGAGGCCGCCACCCTGATCGCCGCGGCCCTGGTCCACACCATCCAAAAATATGGCCCGGACCGCGTTTTCGGCTTCTCGCCCATCCCGGCCATGTCCATGGTGTGCTACGCGGCCGGCTCGCGATTCCTGTCGCTCATCGGCGCATCCATGATCAGCTTCTACGACTGGTACTGCGACCTGCCGCCGGCCTCGCCCCAGATTTGGGGCGAGCAGACCGACGTGCCCGAAAGCGCCGACTGGTACGAATCCTCCTATTTCATCGTCTGGGGCACCAACCTGCCCATGACCCGCACGCCCGACGCCCATTTCTACACCGAGGCGCGCTACCGCGGCGCCCGGGTGGCGGCCGTGGCGCCCGACTACGCCGAGTACGTCAAGTTCGCCGACATCTGGCTGCCGGCCCGGGCCGGCACGGACGCGGCCCTGGCCATGGCCATGACCCACGTCATCGTCAAGGAGTTCTACATCGAGCGCCAGACCCCCTACTTCATGGATTACGCCCGGCAGTTCACCGACCTGCCCTTCGTGGTGGTGCTCGAAGCGGGTGCCGATGACTTGACGCCGGGGCGCTTGCTGCGCGCCGCGGACCTGGGCCTGACGACCAACAACGCCCAATGGAAAACCGTGGTGTACGACGCCACCGGCGGCGGCTTTGCCGTTCCCAACGGCAGCATCGGTTTCCGCTGGAATGAAGAGGGCCGCTGGAACCTCAAGATGGAGGCGGACGGGCAGCCTGTCGATCCCCTGCTCAGTTTTGCCGATCGAAACGACGGCTGGGGCACTGTCGCCTTTGCGGTCTTCGCCGAGGCCGGGGCCGGCGTCAAAAAGGGATCAGTACCGTATAAAACCGTTTCCATCGCCGGCGGCGAAGTGCGCGTGACCACGGTTTTCGATCTCATGGCCGCCCAATTGGGCATACGCCACGATAACGCGTCCTCCCCTTCGGACGGTTATCCATCCGATTATCCAATAGATTACAGCGATCCCAAGCCGTTCACCCCCGCCTGGCAGGAGGCGATCACCGGTGTGCCGGCCGCCGACGCCATCCGCGTGGCCCGCGAATTCGCCGACAATGCCGAAAAGACGCGCGGCAAGTCCATGATCTTTCTGGGCGCCGGCACCAACCACTGGTTTCACAGCGACATGATCTACCGTGCCATCATCAATCTCACCACCCTGTGCGGCTGCCAGGGGGTCAATGGCGGCGGCTGGGCCCATTACGTGGGCCAGGAGAAGGTGCGGCCCCAGGCGGCCTGGTCCCAGGTGGCCTTCGGCCTGGATTGGCAGCGTCCGCCGCGCCAGCAGAACGGCACCTCGTTCTACTACTTTGCCTCCAGCCAGTGGCGCTACGACACCCTGCGGCCCGAGACCATCCGTTCGCCCCTGGCCGATGGTCCGGCGGCAGCCCACATGGCCGACTACAACGTGATCGCCGCCCGCCTGGGCTGGCTGCCGTCGTACCCGCAGTTCGATCGCAACCCCATCGACATCGTGCGCGATGCCGTCGCCGCCGGCGCCGCCACGGACGAGGAGATCGTGGCTCACGCGGTGCAACAACTCAAAGCGGGCGAGCTGCGTTTCGCCGTGGAAGACCCCGACCACCCGGCCAACTTTCCGCGCATGCTCTTTCTGTGGCGGGCCAATCTGCTGGGCGCCAGCGGCAAGGGCCACGAGTATTTCCTCAAGCACCTGCTGGGCGCCGACCACGCCGTGCTCAACACCGACAGTCCCCTGCGTCCCCAAGAGATCGAATGGCGCGAACCGGCCCCGGAAGGCAAGCTGGACCTGCTGGTCACCCTGGAGCTGCGCATGTCCACCAGCGCCATGTACGCCGACATCGCCCTGCCGGCCGCCGGCTGGTACGAGATGCACGACCTGAACACCACCGACATGCATCCGTTCATCCACCCGTTCAACCCGGCCATCGACCCGCCCTGGGAGACCCGTACCAACTGGGAACAGTTCAAGACCATCGCCGCCAGATTCTCCGAGCTGGCCGCCGACCACCTGGGCACGGTCAAGGAATTGGTGGCCACGCCCCTGATGCACGACAGCCCCGGCGAAATCGCCCAGGCCGAGGTGCACGACTGGCGCCGGGGCGAGTGCGATCCGGTCCCCGGCAAAACCATGCCCAACCTGGCCGTGGTGTCCCGCGACTACCCCAACACCTTTCGCAAGATGACCGCCCTGGGGCCTCTGGCCGCGTCGGCGGGCGTGGGGTCCAAGGGCATCATGTGGAAGGCCCAGGAGGAAGTCGAGGGGTTGAAGGCCTCCCTGGGCACGGTGGCCGAAGGGATCGCCCAGGGACAACCGGTCATGGAGACCGAGAAACAGGCGGCCGAAACCATCCTGATGCTGGCGCCCGAGACCAACGGCGCCACGGCGGTCAAGTCCTGGGGCGTGCTGGAAAAGCGCACGGGGCTGGCGCTGCGCCACCTGAGCCTGCGCCGCGAAGGCGACCGCTTCCGCTTCGACGACCTGACCGCCCAGCCGCGCAAGATCATCACCTCGCCGGTGTGGAGCGGCATCGAGTCCGAGGAGCGGCGCTACTCGCCGTTCGTGATCAATATCGAGGAGAAGGTGCCCTTCCGAACGCTCACCGGCCGGGCCCAGTTCTACCAGGATCATCCCTGGATGCGCGACTTCGGCGAGCAGTTGCCCGTCTACCGGCCGCCCCTGGGCCGAACGGCCGACGATCCGGCGGGCGTGCGCCGCGAGCCGGAACGCGAAATCGTGCTCAACTACCTCACCCCCCACTCCAAGTGGTCGATCCACAGCACCTATTCCGACACCCTCACCATGCTGACCCTGTTCCGCGGCGGCGAGGCGATCTGGATCAATGACGCCGACGCCGGCAAAATCGGGATCAAGGACAACGACTGGCTGGAGTGCTTCAACGCCAACGGGGTGGTGATGGCCAAGGCCGTGGTGAGCCCTCGCATTCCGGCGGGGAAGGCGTTTATGTACCATGCCCAGGAGCGGATGATCAACACGCCGGGTTCGGGGCTCTCGGGCAAGCGCGGCGGCACCCACAACAGCGTGACGCGCATCCTGGTCAAGCCCACCCACATGATCGGCGGTTACGCCCAGTTGAGCTACGGCTTCAACTATTACGGACCCATCGGGGCCCAGCGCGACGAATCGATCATCGTGCGCAAGGCCGGAAAGGTGGAATGGTATGAAGATTAAAGTCCAATACGCCATGGTGCTGAACCTGGACAAGTGCATCGGGTGCCATACCTGCAGCATCCCCTGCAAGAACGTGTGGACAAACCGCGAAGGCGCCGAATACATGTGGTTCAACAACGTCGAGTGCAAGCCGGGCATCGGCTATCCCAAAAAATGGGAGAACCAGCAAATTTATCGCGGCGGCTGGACCCTTGACGGCCAACGGTTGCAGCTCGCGGCCGGCGGACGGGTGCACAAGGGGCTGAACATCTTCCACAACCCCGACCTGCCGACGATCGACGACTACTACGAACCGTGGGATTACGACTACGGCCGACTGATCGACAGCCCCCGGCGCAACCATCAGCCCGCGGTGCGACCCCGTTCACGCCTGACCGGCGAACCCCTCGACGTGAAGTGGGGCCCCAACTGGGAGGACGACCTGGCCGGCCTGACGGAAACCGGCGGCGGCGACATCAATTTCAAAAACCTGGAGATCCAGACCTACCTGCAATTCCGCAACGTCTTCATGTTCTGGCTGCCGCGACTGTGCGAACACTGCCTCAATCCGGCCTGCGTGGCATCGTGCCCGTCCGGCGCCCTGTACAAAAGGGACGAGGACGGCATCGTGCTGGTCGACCAGGAGCGCTGCCGGGGCTGGCGCTACTGCGTCTCGGGCTGCCCTTACAAGAAGGTCTATTTCAACTGGAAGAGCGGCCGGGCCGAAAAATGCATTTTCTGCTACCCGCGCATCGAGGCCGGCCTGACCACTCTGTGCGCCCACAGTTGCGTGGGCCGCATCCGCTACGTGGGGATGCTGCTCTATGATGCCGACCGCATCGCCCAGGCCGCGGCGACCCCGCGGGAGCAGGAGATCTATCCGGCCCACCTGGAGCTCCTGCTCGATCCGCACGACCCCGAGATCGCCCGTGCCGCAACAGCCCAGGGCATCGCGCCCAACGTGCTGGCCGCGGCACAACGCTCGCCGGTGCACGCCCTGATCAGCCAGTGGCAACTGGCCCTGCCGCTGCATCCCGAGTTCCGCACCCTGCCCATGGTGTGGTACGTGCCGCCGCTCAGCCCGATCAGCAGCCATGTGGAAGACCCGGCCGCCACCGGCGAGTTGATCGACCGCATGCGCATACCGGTGGCCTACCTGGCCAACCTGCTCACCGCCGGCGACGAGACCCCGGTGCGACGTGCCCTGGGGCGCCTGGCGGCCCTGCGCCACTTCATGCGCACCCGGCGGGTCGAACAGCGCGACGACACCCAGGTGCTCGATGCGGTGGGACTCGACACGACCGCCGCGGAAAAAATCTATCGACTGCTGGCCCTGGCCCCCCTGGCCGAGCGCTTCGTGGTGCCCACTGCAGCGGCGCAAGACGACACCCTTTACACCCGCCAGGGCCAATGCGGCCTGGGCGAAGCCCTTTAAAAGGAGGCGTACCCGATGACGACCGCAGCGCCGTCCAGCGACACCTTGCGACTGCTCTCCGTGCTGCTCGACTACCCGGACAACGGCCTGCTGAAGGGTCTCGACCGAATTGCCGCCGCGGCCGAACAGATTGCCGAACCCGAGTTCAAGAGCGCGGTGCAGGGGTTCCTGGACTACCTGCGGGCGCACGCGCCGCTGCGCCTGCAGGAAACCTACACGGCCGCCTTCGACCTGCGTCCGGCCACGACCCTCAATCTGACCTATCACGCATACGGCGACAACGAAAAACGCGCCGCGGCCCTGGCGCGCTTGCAGCACCTGTACGACCAGGCCGGCTGGGAGCGCACGGGCGGGGAACTGCCCGATTATCTGCCCCTGCTGTTGGAGTTTCTGGCAATCCACCCCCGGCCGGAAACCGCACTTCCGGTGTGGCAATGCCTGCACGCCACGCAAACCCTGGTCGCGGGCCTGGAAAAGAGTGCCCCGGCATACGCCATGCTCCTGCGCCCCCTGGCCCGCCTGGCGGCCGCAACCACCGGACTGGATGACGGCAGCAGCCAGACGCCGGTCCAGCCCCACGCCCACGAGGAGGATTAGCATGGACCTTTGGTATACGGTCATCTTTACGGTTTTCCCGTACGTGTGCCTGACCACCTTCGTGGTGGGCCACGCCTATCGCTACGTCACCGACCGGTTCGGGTGGAACGCCCGCTCCAGCGAGTTCCTCGAGAAAAAACGCCTCTTCGCCGGGTCGGTTCTCTTTCATGCCGGCATCATCCTGACCGTCTTCGGACATGCCGGGGGATTGCTCATCCCCCAACGCGTCTTCGACCTGTTCAGCATCGATGCCCAGGGCCACATGACCCTGGCCTACTGGAGCGGACTGGCCGTCGGCATCGCCGCCTTTGCCGGGGTGCTGCTGTTGGCCTGGCGGCGGTTGAGCGTGGCGCGCCTCAAGGCCGTCACCACCCGCAACGATCTCGTCACGCTGGCAGGCCTGGTTGCGGTGATCGGCGTCGGACTGTACAATGTGGTGTTCGGACATTTCAACGTGCTGTACAGCGTGGCGCCCTGGATACGCGGCATCGTCACCTTCACCCCCGACGCCGGGCTGATGCGGGACGTGCCGTTGAGCTACCAGATCCATGTCGTCTCGGCCTGGGCCCTGCTCGGCTTTTCACCGTTCAGCCGCCTGGTGCACATCTGGAGCGCGCCCCTGTTTTACCTCTTGCGGCCGCCCATCGTGTTCCGGCGCCGGGCAAGGCAATTCTGACCATGGTTGCTTTTATTCCAGTACCTGACGCGCGGGAGAACAGGCTTATGGCGTTGGACCGAGACCCCTTGAAGCGGACATTGGCGTGGGTTATCCTGCAATACCTGATCTGGACGTTGGTTTGCTCTTCGGCTGCAATGGCATGGGCGGCAGACGATCCCGGCGGATCGCGTCTGGCCGAAAATAGTGCCGGACAAGCGGTCGCAAGCGACGGTCAAGTCAACCTCCCCCCTGGGAACGATACGCCCGAAACCGATGCCGACCGGTTCTTCCGGGCCTATATGCTGCCGGGCACGGCCGTGCTCGTTCTGATTGTGGCAACCGTCCTGACGGCGGTCTTTTATCCCAAATCCGGAAAAAAGTAGGGTCTGCCCATGGAATCAAAGAAAACCGCCGCAACACCCGAGGCAAAGCGCCCCAAACCACCGGCGCCCGGCCGGGCCGTTTCCCATGACATCATCGCCCGGGGCATCAAAGAGCTCAACCCGGCCTATTTCGCCCTGGTGATGTCCACGGGTATTGTCTCGATTGCCGCCCACTATCAGGGGTTCGAAAATATTGCATCGACCCTCCTTGGGATCAATACCATTGCCTACATGATTCTCTGGGCCATGTACATCGCCCGACTCGTTTGGTTCACGCAGCGATTCCGCGAGGATTTCCGGGACCACATGCTCGGCATGGGGTTCTTCACCGCCGTGGCCGCCTCCGGTGTGCTGGGCAGCCAGACGCTGTTGTTGACCGGCCGTTTCCCGGTGGCCGCGGCGCTGTGGTGCGTGACGGTGGCCCTATGGCTCTGTCTGATTTACGGCCTGTTCACCGGATTGATCACCAAGGAAGAAAAGCCCTCCATCGCCCAGGGCATCAACGGCGGATGGCTGCTCGCCATCGTGGCCACCCAGGCCGTCACCGTGCTCAGTACCGCCCTCGCTCCCTTTTTTCAGCTTTACCGGGAACCCGTCCTCTTCCTGGCCTTCATCACCTGGCTGTTCGGCGGCATGCTGTATATCTGGGTGATCGCGTTGATCTTCTACCGCTACCTGTTCTTCCATTTCTCCCCCCAGGACCTGACGCCGCCTTACTGGATCAATATGGGCGCCGTGGCCATCACCACGCTGGGAGGCACCGGTTTGATCGCCAATGCCTCGGCCTCGCCCTTTTTGCTCGAATTGACGCCTTTTTTAAAGGGCCTCACCTTTTTTTTCTGGGCCACTGCCACATGGTGGATTCCCATGCTTATTATCTTGGGTGTGTGGCGCCACGGGTACCGGCGATTCCCTTTACGTTACAGCCCGCTGTTCTGGGGGGCGGTCTTTCCCCTTGGCATGTATACCGCCTGCACCCACCGCCTTGCCGAAGTAACCCAGGCGCCAATGATCGCCGTCATCCCCAGGGGTTTTGTTTACGTGGCCATGATGGCGTGGCTCGTCACCTTCTTCGGAATGGTGCACGGCATCGTGGCGAGTCTATACACAACCAAATTAACTTCCTACAAATGATTCTTCCGAGAGAGATGTTATTTTGAACAACAACGAAAAAAAATGTGTCAAAACCCGAAGCGCGGGAGACAGGAGCAACCATGGACATCACGACAACTTATTTAGGCCTGAAGCTGGCCAGCCCCCTTATCGTCGGCAGTTCGGGGCTGACCGGTTCGGTGGACAAAATCGCGGCTTTCGCGCGACATGGCGCGGGGGCGGTGGTACTAAAATCGATCTTCGAAGAAGAGATCCTCTTCGAGTACGAAGACATCATGAAAGAAGCGCAAGCCGAGGGTGTCAACCTGGATCAGTTCGACTATTACGACTACCATCTCAAAGGAAAACGGATAGACAAGTACATCGAATTGATCCGATCCGCCAAAAAGACAGTGGATATCACGGTCATCGCCAGCATCAACTGCATCTTCTCCCACGAGTGGACCGCCTTTGCCGACCGCATCCAGGAGGCCGGCGCCGACGCGTTGGAGCTGAACATGTTCTTTCTGCCGTCGGACTTCGAGCGCTCGGCCCGGGAGCAGGAGGAGGCCTACTTCCGCGTCATCGATAAAGTTCTCGCCGCGGTCTCCATACCGGTAGCCTTGAAGATCAGCTATTATTTTTCCAATCTCGGGACCATGATCCAGCGGCTGTCGCGCACCGGCGTGGCCGGACTGGTGCTCTTCAACCGCTTCTTCAGTCCGGACATCGATATCGATGCGTTGAAAGTCAAACCCTCCTTCGTGTTCAGCACGCCGGCCGAACTGGCCATATCGCTGCGCTGGATCGCCATCATGGCCCGCAAGGTCGATTGCGATCTGGCCGCCTCCACGGGCGTTCACGACGGCGAGGGCCTCATCAAGCAGCTTTTGGCCGGCGCTAAGGCGGTACAAACGGTGTCCAGCCTCTACCGCCAGGGGCCCGAGCATGTCGAGACTATGCTGAATAGGTTGAAAGAGTGGATGCAGTCCCACGGATACCAGCGTTTGGTGGATTTCCGCGGCAAGCTGAGCCAGGAGGCGGCCAGCAATCCGGCCGTCTACGAACGGGTGCAGTTCATGCGCTATTTCGGAGGTGAAAAGGACGTTACGTAAGTTACGATCTGCGGAAAGTCGACGTTTGAAAGGAGGTCCCCATGAAGGCCACCCAGGAGTTGAAAAACGAGCACCGCGGCATCGAACAGATGCTGCGGGTCCTGAGTGTCGTCGCGGAGAAAACCGAGCGCGGTGAAGCCTTGCAGGCTCCACATGTCGATGGCATCATGGAATTCTTGACAATCTTTATCGACAAGTGCCACCACGGCAAGGAGGAGGAGTTTCTCTTCCCGGCACTGGAAGCCGCCGGGGTGAAGCGGGAAGGCGGCCCCATCGGCGTCCTGTCGAGCGAGCACGAGCAAGGGCGCTCGCTGGTGGCCGGCCTTAAAAAGCATCTATCCGCTCACCGCGCCGGCGACCGCCGGGCTGCCGGCGACATCCGGAAAACCGTTCAAGCCTACGTGACGCTGCTGACCCAGCATATCGCAAAGGAAGATACCGTTCTGTTTCCCATGGCCGACGAGCGACTCGACTCCAGACAGGACGAGTCGCTTTTCGAGGCTTTCGAACGGCTGGAACGCGAGCGCATCGGTGCCGGAAAGCACGAGGCGTTCCATGCCCTTTTGGATGAACTTCAGAATACCTACCTGACCAAATGAGGGAGGGTCTCGAATGCACACAGAAAAATCGCCCCGGCAGGAGCTTTCTC
Source organism: Desulfatitalea sp. UBA4791 (assembly GCA_002402905.1). GTDB lineage: Bacteria > Desulfobacterota > Desulfobacteria > Desulfobacterales > Desulfosarcinaceae > Desulfatitalea. The sequence goes on from DHGT01000015.1 coordinate 71,700, forward strand.
CCTGGTGGCGTCGCAGTGTGGCGCTGGTCTTCTTTATCGGCATGGCGGTGTTGGTCTTTATTTCGGTGCAGGCCTATCGCCATGCGCCGCCCATACCGGCCAAAGTGGTCGGTTCCGGCGGCGAACCGATTTTCACCGGTCGGGACATCGAGGCAGGCCAACAGGTTTTCTTAAAATACGCGCTGATGCAGAACGGCTCGATCTGGGGTCATGGGGCCTACCTGGGACCCGATTTTTCAGCGCGCTATCTCCATGAACTCGCCCTGGACGCCGGCAACGCGCTGGCCCGTGAGCAGTTCGGCCGTGATCTTTCGGCGCTCGACGAGGGACAACGTGCGTCTATCGACGCACAGGTAGCGCTCCTGCTCAAACAGAATCGCTACAATGCCACGACGGATACACTTCTGTTTACACCGGCCGAAAAAGCCTCCTTTCAACGGCAGTTGGAATATTGGGCGGGCTATTTCACGCATCCCACAAACAATGGCGGTCTTCCAAGCAAATATATCGACGACCCGGAAGAGATCCGCCAGCTGACCGCGTTTTTCTCATGGGCCGCCTGGGCCAGCGTAGCCAACCGGCCGGACAAACCCTACTCGTACACCAACAATTTTCCCTACGACCCTGCGGTCGGCAACCTTCTCACCAGCGACGCCATCCTGTGGAGCGCGCTGAGCGTGGTGATGCTGCTCGGGGGCCTGGCGCTGGTGCTGTTCACCTTCGGGCGGTTCGATTACCTGGGATGGAAAGGCGGAGAACGGGACATCCACCCCATCATGCGACCCGGCGAAGCGACTCCCGGCCAGAAAGCGGTGGTCAAATACTTCGTAATCGTGGCCCTTCTTTTCCTGGCGCAGGTCATGATCGGGGGCGCCCTGGCCCACTACCGGGCCGATCCCGGCGATTTTTATGGTATCGATCTGGCCCAGTTTCTGCCCAGCAACATCATGCGCACCTGGCACCTGCAGCTCGCCATTTTTTGGATCGCCACCGGCTACGTGGCCGGCGGACTGCTCCTGGCCTCCTCGCTGGGCCAGAATGAACCCCAGGGTCATACAACGGGCATTCATCTGCTTTTCTGGGCCCTGGTGGTGTTGGTGGTCGGCAGTCTGTTGGGTGAAATTCTCGGCATCCACCAACTCTTCGGGTCCTTGTGGAGCTGGTTCGGCCACCAGGGATGGGAATTTCTCGAACTGGGCAGGTTCTGGCAGGTGATCCTCGCCGTAGGCCTCACCTTCTGGCTGTGGCTCCTTTATCGGGCGGTCGGTCCCGCCCTGAAAGACCCCGGTAAAAAAGAGATCGGGTGGCTTTTCCTTGGGGCGGCCGCCTCCATTCCGGTATTTTACCTGCCGGCCTTTTTCTTCGGATCGACCACAAACTTTGCGGTGGTCGACACCTGGCGTTTCTGGATCATTCACCTCTGGGTGGAGGGATTTTTCGAATTGTTCGTCACCGTTCTGGTGGCTGTCACCTTCTACCAGCTCGGGGTCGTGCGCCGCATCAACGTGATCCGTGTCATCTATATGGACGCCATTTTGTTTCTCTCCGGGGGCATTATCGGCACGGCCCACCATTGGTACTGGACCGGCCAGACCAACTTCACCATGGCCCTGGCCACCATGTTCTCGGCCCTCGAGGTGGTGCCCCTGACCCTCCTGACGCTGGACGCATGGGATTTCATGAAGTTGACCGGCACGCAGAGCGGTGCCAGCACAGCTCGCAAGGTGATTCCCCATAAATGGGCCTTCTACTTTCTGATGGCCGTGGGTTTCTGGAACTTCGTGGGCGCCGGCGTCTTCGGCTTTTTGATCAATATGCCGGTGGTGAGTTTCTACGAGGTGGGGACGGTGTTGACCCTCAACCATGGACACGCGGCCCTGTTGGGCGCCTTTGGCATGCTGGCCATGGCCCTGCTGGTGCTTTGCCTGCGCCATGTGCTCAGCGACGCCCAGTGGGTGGTTCCCGAAAAATGGGTGAAGGTCTCTTTCTGGGGTATGAACGTGGGCCTGGCCCTGATGGTCATTACCAACCTGTTCCCGGTGGGCGTGCTGCAAATCTGGGATGTGCTCACCAACGGATATTGGCATGCCCGGGGCCTGGAATTCATGGCCCAGGATCGTATCCGAATGCTGGAATGGGCCAGCCTGCCCTCGCACGTGGTCCTGATCGCCCTGGGTGTCGTTCCCATGGTGATCGCCGCGGGCCTGACCTATTTAAAGATCCGGCAGCCGGCCTCGAAATTGACTTAAGTCAAGACACCGGCCCCAGAATTCGTATAGGGTTGCAAGGCAAACCCGGCGGAACCGATTCACCTGAAGATGCAAAACACCTCTATCTGACCGGAACAAAGGAGAAAACGGCCATGCCCAACCCCATTCCCGGCAACCTGCTGACCACCGCCATGGCGGTGATGCCGCACACGGACGTGGACCGCGCCCTTCAAATGGCCCTGTCGCTCGACGTGCCGTTCTGGCCCCAGTTGCCCAACTACAGCTACTACGAAGACATGTACGTCCAGGCCGCCGAGCACTTTCCCGGCATTGTCCTGGACCTGGAAAAACGCAGCCTGCGCTTTTCTATGGACAAGTTCGCCGAGGAATTGGAAACGACGTTGATGCACTTCGACGAACCGGAGATGTTCGACATCAGCGAAACCTACTCCGCCGTCTACCATCGCTTCCTGGCCATGGACCTGGCCGACCGGCCGGCCATCCGGGGGCAGCTCGAGGGGCCCATCAGCTTCGGGTTCAACATCCTGGACCAGGACGAACGGCCCATTCTCTTCGACGATACCGTGCGGCCCTTCATGCTCGACTTCATGGCCAGGCGGATCAACGTCCAGCTCGCCCGGCTGCGAAAATTGAACCCCAATGCCTTCATGTTCGTGGACGAGCCGGGGTTGCAGTTTCTCTTCTCGGCCATGGCCGGTTACGGCGATCTCAAGGCCAAGGGGGACCTGGACCAGTTTTTCGCCCAGGTGGAGCGGCCCCGCGGCATTCACCTGTGCGGCAACCCGGACTGGGATTTCCTGCTCAACCTGGACTTGGAGGTGCTCTCCCTGGATGTCTACACCAATGCGGAGGTCTTCGCCTCCTATGCCAAATCCATCGGCAAATTTCTCGATCGCGGCGGCGTAATCGTCTGGGGCATCGTGCCCACCGGGTTCGAGGCCTTCAGCCAGGAGGAGATCCCCACGTTGATCCAGCGCCTCGAAACGATCTGGACCACCTTGTGGGGCAAGGGGATCGACCGTGAACAATTGATCTCTCAAGGTATGATCTCGCCGGCCACCTGCTGCCTGATCAACCCGGACAAGGAGCGCACCGTGGAGCGCGCATTTGCCGCCGTCAATCAGATGGCTGCCGCTCTGCGGGAGAAGTACCTGCACTGAACTGCATTCAAAAATATAAACCGAATGAGAGGAGGTAGGCATGGATCTGACGACCAGTTACATGGGCATGGAGTTGAAGAGCCCGATCATCGCCGGCAGCTCGGGCATGACCGGATCGGTGGATCAGGTCAAAAAGCTGGCGGAAAACGGCGCCGGGGCCGTGGTGCTCAAGTCGATCTTCGAAGAGGAGGTGATGAACGAGTACGCCGATTTCATCAAGACCGCCCGGGTGCAGTACGGCGATCCCCAATACTTCGACTACGATGGTCAGCGCAGCCCCATCGAGTATTACGACTATGTGTTGCGCGAAGAGAATCTGAAGAAATACATCGAACTGGTCGAAGCGAGCAAGGCGGCGGTGACCATTCCGGTGATGGCCAGCATCAACTGTTTTTTCTATTCGGTGGAGTGGCTCTCGTATGCCGTAAACCTGGAAAAAGCCGGGGCCGACGGCCTGGAGCTGAATATGTTCTTCCCACCCACTGACTTCGAACACTCGCGCGAAGAAAAAGAGGCCCTATATTTCAAGATCGCCGAACAGGTTACCCAAGCCGTTTCCATCCCCGTGGCCCTGAAGATCAGCCCCTACTTCACCGACCTGGGGCCCATGATCCAGCGCTTGTCCAAAACCGGCATCAAGGGCATCGTCCTGTTTAACCGCTTTTTCAGCCCGGATTTCGACCTCGACAAGCTGGAGGTCAAGCCGTCGTTCGTCTTCAGCACCCCGTCTGACCTGGCCCTCTCCCTGCGCTGGGTCGCCGTGATGGCCAACAAGGTCGACTGCCACCTGGCCGCCTCCACCGGCGTGCACGATGCCGCGGCGGTGATCAAGCAGTTGCTGGCCGGCGCCCAGGCCGTGCAGGTAGCCTCCTGCCTCTACAAGAACGGGCCGAAGTACATCCGGGAGATGCTCGATGGCGTGGAAGCGTGGATGACCGGCCGAAGGTACCGCACCCTTTCGGATTTCAGAGGCAAATTGAGCCAGGAGCGCAGCGCCGACCCGGCAGTATACGAACGGGCCCAGTTCATGCGCTATTTTGGCGGCAAGAAGAATGTGACCTTATAACGTTTCAGGAACGCTGAACATGGCATTGATCCAGGCATCAAATGTATCCAAGGATTACGAGACCGAAGAGGTGACTGTCCATGCGCTTCGGAGGGTGACGTTCGACATCGAACCCGCCTCGTTCGTCTCGTTCGTCGGACCGTCGGGCAGCGGCAAGACGACCCTCCTGAACCTGATCGGCTGCCTGGACAAGCCGTCGTCCGGGCAGCTGATCGTGGCCGGCACCGACATCGCCACCCTGGACCGGAAAGGGGGCGCGGCCTTCAGGGGCAAGCACCTGGGATTCATCTTCCAGGACTTCAACCTGATCCCGGTCCTGACTGTGTACGAGAATATCGAATATCCGCTCATCATGGTGCAGAACATCCCGCCCACCGAACGCAGGGAACGGGTCGCCAGCATGATCGACGCGGTGGGCATGAGCGCCCAGGCCGCCAAATTCCCCCACCAGATCTCCGGCGGACAGAAACAGCGCGTGGCCGTGGCCCGGGCCCTGGTCACGCATCCCGCGCTGGTCCTGGCCGACGAACCCACGGCCAACCTCGATTCCCAGACCGCCTACACGGTGATCGCACTGATGAAACGCATGCGAGACGACCTCGGGACCACCTTCGTTTTCTCCACCCATGACACCAAGATCGTCGGCGAGGCCGAAGTCCTGTTCCGGCTCGAAGACGGGCGTCTCGCGACCGGGCAAGGGAGTGGGGAGGCGCCGCATGTTTAATCTGTTCAAAATCGCCATGCGCAATCTGATCCGTTACAAGCGCCGCACCTTGCTCACGGCCTCGCTGATCACCCTGGGCGTTGTCTTCGTAATCGTCTTCGTCTCGATCAGCGGTTCCTTCAAAGCCATGATGATCGGCCAGATCACCGATTCGATGCTCGGCCACCTGCAGATCCACCGCAAGGGATATGTCGCCTCCATCGACAACCTGCCGCTGAACCTGAACCTCCCGCCCCAAGCCTATCGGAAGATCGCGGCGAGACTCGCCACCGATCCCCGTGTAGCGGCCTTTTCGCCGCGCATCAAATTCGGCGGGATGTTCAGCAATTTCGTGGAAACCACCAACATCCGACTCAACGGCATCGATCCAGAAAGGGAACTGCAAACGACGCCCCTGCTGACCGCCCGCATCGCCGAGGGAGAAACGGCGCTCAGGCGCGGCGAGCTGTGGGTGCCGGTCCTTCTGGCCAAAGGACTGAAGGTGAAACTGGGAGATGTGGTCGTCATCGTGGCCACCAACGCGGATGGCTCGGTCAACGGCAAGCAGTTCACCGTCTCCGCGATCCTGGAGAGCGTCACCGGTCCCGGCGGCCGCGACGGCTATCTGCACATCGAGGATGCCGCCGACATACTTCGCATGAGCGAGGCCGAAATCAGTGAAGTGGTGGTTCGGCTGAAGCAATTCGATCGCCTGGACGAAGCCAGACAGCATCTGATCCGGGAGACGGCGGACACGGTGGACAAGCAAGGCCGGCCGATGCTCGAAGTCCACTCCTGGGAGCAGCTCTCGCCCTTTTTCAACATCGCCAGCATGATCGACGTCATGACCTTTTTCATTAAAATCATGCTCGTGGCCATCGTGCTGATCAGCATCATGAACGTGATGATCATGGCCGTCTACGAACGCATCCGGGAAATCGGCACCATCGCCGCCATCGGCACGCCGCCCGGCCGGATTCGGACCCTGTTTATCATGGAAGGCTTTTGCCTGGGCGTCATCGGCGCCGTCGTGGGCAACCTGATCGGCATCGGACTGGTGGTCGTGCTCAACCTGATTGGCATCGAGTTCGACTTCGGCCAGCAGAAAGGTCTGCTGCTCACCACCACCCTCGATCCCATGGATGTACTGGTGGTGTCGGTCATCGTCATCGCCGTGGCCGTGGCAGCCAGCCTCCAGCCGGCGTTCAAAGCCTCGCGCATGGAACCGATCCAGGCGCTCAGGCATGTGTAGGAGAACCGCCCGCGATGCCGATACCGTCGGCGTCCATCAAAGGAAGTGATTCATGCTTAAATTACTCGGATTCATTCTCACGCTGGCCATGGCCTGGCCGGCGCATGCCATCGACGGCAACGCGCTGCTCAAGGAGGTGGACCGCAATCTCAATCCCGAATCGTACGAGATGTACCGCAAACTCATCAACTTGGAGCCAGACGGCCGCAAAAAGGAGTTTACGCTCTTTTCGGTCAAAAAGGGTGCGGACAAGGTGGCCGCACTCTTCCTGGCCCCGGCCAGCGAAAAGGGGCGAAGCACCCTTCGCCTGGGCGACAACATGTGGCTCAACATCCCCAACGTCGGAAAACCGATTCGCATCACGAGCCTCCAGTCCGTGGTGGGCGGGATCTTCAACAACGCCGACATCCTGAGCCTGGACTATGGCGATGAATACGACGTGGTCCAAACCGAACAGCCCGACCCGGCGCACTTGCTGCTCCTGCTCAAGGCCAGGACCCGCACGGTCGCCTACGACCAGCTCAGCATGTGGGTGGACAAAGCCCGGACCCTGCCGACCCGGATCGAATGCAAGACTGCGGATGGCATGTTGATCAAAACCCTGCACTTCAAGGAGATCAAGGATTTTGGCGGCGGCATCGTCCGGCCGTCGGTGATCGAAACCGACAGTCCGCTTTATCGAGGCTACACCTCGATCATGCTCTTTGCCGGTATCAAAAAGCGGGAATTCAAGGACGAGGTCTTCACCCTGACCTTCATGCCGAACCTGGAATCGTTGCGATAGATGAAACACCTGGGGATCGCCGTGCTCCTGATGGTATTTTATATGCTTCCTGACCGATCGTGGTCGGAAGACAATTATACCTTCGATCTCGACGAAATCGAAAAAAAGCCCTACCAGGTCGCCGGCTATGTGGAAGCCAGACCCGTGCTCTATGGGCTGGATGACGACGCCGCCCTGTATCGATTGCGTTTTTACGATGATCCCCAGGGGCACACCCGCTGGCAAATCAACGGCCGGGTGCGATTGGAAGGCAGCTACGAAAAGAGCATCTACCGCATGTTTGCAAGGCTCAACACCGATCTCGCGTACGACGACGCCGGCGGCGAGGAACGTACCACCGTTTACGAGGCCTACCTGTCGGCAAAAGCCGCGACATCTGTCAAAATCGATGCCGGTAAAAAAACCCTGAAATGGGGCAAGGGATATGCCTGGAACCCCGTGGCCTTCATGGACCGTCCCAAGGACCCGGAAGATCCAGAGCTGGCTATGGAAGGCTATGTCATGGCCACCGCGGATTGGATCCGGAGTTTCGACGGCCCCCTGACGACCGTTGCGTTCACGCCGGTGCTGTTTCCGGTCTACGACCATGTCAACGACGATTTCGGCGAAACGGAAAAGATCAACTGGGCCGGGCGGCTCTATTTTCTCCTGTACGACACGGACCTGGACGTGATGTTCATGACCGGCGGGAGCCGGCCGGACCGATATGGTGTCGATTTTTCGCGCAACCTGACGACCAACTTCGAAATTCACGGCGAATACGCCTGGCTGCCCAACACCCGCAAGCTGGTCCTCGACGCCGGAGGCACACCGCGGCGAACCAGAGAAGATGCACACGCCTTCCTGGTCGGCCTGCGCTACCTGACCGGATTCGATCTGACCACCATCGTCGAGTTCTATCACAACGGTGCCGGTTTCGACAGGGAGGAGATGAAGGCCTTCTACGACCTCGTCGATCGCGGCTACGCCAGCTACCAGGACACGGGCAACGCCAGCGGGCTCGCCCAGGCCCTGCAACTGGCCGGCAGCGGTTACGCGCGGCCCAGCGCCATGCGCAACTATCTCTACGTCCGGATGAGCCAGAAAGAACCGTTCGACATCCTTTACCTGACGCCCGCGCTGACCTGCATCATCAATACGGACGACGGCAGCCTGAGCCTCACCCCGGAGCTGTTCTACACCGGCATCACCAACCTGGAGCTGCGCCTGCGGGCGAGCCTCATCGCCGGCGACGGCCGCAGTGAATTCGGCGAGAAGCAGAACGACTACCGCTTTGAAGTACGGGCGGGCTATTACTTTTAAAAGGCCTGTAAGACCCACAACAACCTGCAACAGAATGGAGCATCACCCGTGAATGCAGCGAATCTTCGAGAGTGTGCCCCCGTCGATATCTCCGATGCGGACGTCATGGCCGCCATGAAAGCTATGCAGGGCTATATCGACATCACCCCGGCCGACTTTCGGGAGGTCTACCGGGTGGCCTACGCCCTGGCCCAGGAACGCATGTTGAACGCCTTGAAAGCCGCCGACATCATGACCCCGACGGTCCACGTGCTCGACGCCGACGCCGATTTGATCGCCGCCGCCACCCTGCTGGCCGACAAGGGCATCTCGGGCGCGCCGGTGACCGACAGCGACGGCCGCATCGTGGGCGTGATCTCCGAAAAGGACTTTTTGCGCCGAATGGGTGCCGGTCCGGGCGGATCGTTCATGCGGGTCATCGCCCACTGCCTGAAGAGCAAGGGATGCGTGGCCACGCCCATGGCCGGCCGCACCGTCCGCGACATCATGACCGCGCCGCCCATCACGGCCGCGGCAGACATCTCCATCGGCGCCATCTCGGCCCTGCTGATGGAGAAAAACATCAACCGCTTGCCGATCGTGGACGCGGCGGGCAAACCGGTCGGCATCGTCACCCGCTCGGACCTGGTCAACTCGTTCTGCATGCTCGGATAGACAGGAGAATCCATGAAGTTTTTCGAAAAAATGCTGGGGCACACCCAGAGCCCGCCCCGGGTCGGCGCGGTGGAAATCCTCTGGTCCTGGATCGGCAGTTTCGCGGGCATCGCTGTGGTGGCGCTGATCCATTACAACCTGCTGGACCGAACGGCGCTTTCCATGATCATCGGCTCGTTCGGCGCCTCGGCCGTTCTCATCTACGGCGCCATCCGCAGCCCCCTGGCCCAACCGCGCAACCTGATCGGCGGCCATGTGCTATCGGCCGTGATCGGCGTGGCAGCCTTTCAGTTCCTGGGCCAACTGCCCTGGCTGGCGTCGGCCGCGGCCGTCTCCACGGCCATTGCCCTGATGCATTGGACCAAGACCCTGCACCCGCCGGGCGGCGCCACGGCCCTGATCGCCGTCATCGGCGGCGACAGCGTGCACCAGTTGGGCTATCTCTATGCGGTCATCCCCGCAGGACTGGGCGCCCTCGTCATGCTGATCATCGCGCTGCTGATCAACAACATCGCGCCCAACCGGCGCTACCCAGAATTCTGGTTTTAAATCCGATAGATATTGCTACCCAACAGGAAGGAGTACGCGCAATGCAAAAAAGAAAGATAATGGAAAACATCTACTGGATGGGCGCCATCGATTGGGACCGGCGGCTTTTCGACTCTTTGATTCCGCTGCCGGACGGCACCTCGTACAATGTGTATCTGGTTCAGGGTAGCGACAAAACCGCCCTGCTGGACACGGTCGATCCCCCCATGGCCGGCGAATTGCTCGCCCAATTGGCCGACGTGAAAAAAGTCGATTATATCGTGTCGCACCATGCCGAACAGGATCACTCGGGCACCATCCCGCTCGTGCTGGAACGGTATCCGGACGCCAAGGTGGTCGCGACTCCCAAGGCCAAGGGCATGCTCATGGATATCCTGGACATACCGGAAAGCGCCTTTGTCACCGTGGGTGACGGCGAAACCCTCTCCCTGGGAGACAAGACCCTGAAGTTCATCCACACCCCCTGGGTGCACTGGCCGGAAACCATGGTGACCTATCTGGCGGAAGACAAAATTCTCTTCAGCTGCGATTTTTACGGCTCTCACATCGCCACCACCGATCTTTTCGTCACCGACCAGGGCCGGGTGCACGAAGCCGCCAAGCGCTATTTCGCCGAGATCATGATGCCGTTTCGGACCATCATCGCCAAAAACATGGAAAAGCTCAAAGCGCATGAGATCGGCATGATCGCGCCGAGCCACGGCCAGATCTACGACCGTCCGGCCTGGATCCTGGAGGCCTACCAGGATTGGGTGAATGGTGCCCCGCACAACGTGGTCGTGCTGCCCTTCGTCTCCATGCACGGCAGCACCCGGCAAATGGTGGATCGCCTGACCGCCGCGCTCGTCGAACAAGGGGTCCGCGTGGAGCTGTTCAACCTGGCGGTCACCGATATCGGCAAGCTCGCCATGGCTCTGGTCGATGCCGGCACCATCGTCGTGGGCGTGCCCACCGTCCTGGCCGGTCCACACCCTTTGGCCGCCTATGCGACATTGCTGGCCAATGCCCTCAGGCCCAAGGCCAAGTTTCTCTCGATCATCGGCTCCTATGGTTGGGGCGGCAAGACCGTGGAAACCCTGGCCGGAATGATTCCCAACCTCAAGGTCGAGGTGCTGGATCCGGTCTTGTGCAAAGGGGTTCCCGCGGCGTCCGATTTTCAATTAATAGACCAACTGGCCGCCGCGATCGCTCGGAAACATGAAGAGAACGGCCTGCGATAGGCCGGTTAGATATAATAAATGAACAGGGTTAAGAAGAACGATCAAAACGCCGCTAAAATCATTTTTATTCACATATATGCATATAACGCGCGTATAATAGGAACGGACCAACGAAAGGAGTAAGCCATGTTTTGTTTTCAATGTCAGGAAACGGCCAAGAACACCGGTTGTACGGTCAGAGGGGTTTGCGGAAAGCCCGAGGAGACCGCCGATCTGCAGGACCTGCTGATTCACGTGTGTAAGGGCATCGGCCTGTATGGCGAGAAGTTGAAAGCCAGCGGTACGGTCGACAAGGACGCCGCCCACTTTATCGTCAAAGCGCTCTTTACCACCATCACCAATGTGGCCTGGAACGACGATGTGCTCGTCGAACGGATCAAGGAAGGCCTCAAGGTGCGCGATGCCGTCAAGGCCAAGGCCGGCGCCATTCCCGGCGCGCTTCCCGATTGCGCCACCTGGGCTGCCACGGACAAGCAGGCCATTATGGACAAGGCTTTGTCCGATGAGGTGCGCATCACGG
>DHGT01000066.1 GCA_002402905.1 Desulfatitalea sp. UBA4791
CCATGTGCCAGCGTTGCATCTACGTCTGTCCGATGAAGATCGATATTCCCCAATTGGTTTTCAATGCACGTGCCCTCTGGCCCAGGGAAGAGCGCCCCAAGGGCATCCTCGGGTCGTGCGACATGGCATTGCGCAACGATAGCTGCAGCGCCATGGGGACCTCGCCGGACGATTTTCAGTTCGTGGTCGAAGATGTATTGGAAGAGTACCGGGAAAACCAGCCGGAATTTGCCGAGATGGAGGCGCCCATCGACAAGGAGGGGGCCGAGTTTTTCCTGAACCAGAATTCACGCGAACCGGTCACGGAACCGGACGAGATGGTGCCCTTGTGGAAAATCCTGCACCTGGCCGGTGCCGATTGGACCTATGGATCCAAAGGGTGGGGCGGCGAGAACTACTGTATGTTCCTGGCCGATGACGATGCCTGGAAGCACATTACCACCACTGCGGCCAAGCAGGCCGACGATCTGGGGTGTCGCGTCTTTCTCAATACCGAGTGAGGGCACGTTACCTTCTCGGTCCTGGCAGGACTGAAAAAATACAACATCCCCCACAAGTTTGAGGTCAAAAACATCTACGAATACTACGCCAAGTGGATTCGTGAGGGCAAACTGAAGGTCAATTCCGACTGGAACAAAGATCTGAAGATCAAGTTCACCGTACAAGATCCTTGCCAGATCGTGCGCAAGGCCTACGGTGACCCCATCGCCGAGGACCTGCGTTTCGTCGTCAAGTCCGTGGTCGGTGAAGACAACTTCATCGACATGCACCCCAACCGCTCGAACAATTACTGCTGCGGCGGCGGCGGCGGGTTCCTCCAATCCGGCTACAAAGAGGCCCGTCTGGAGTTTGGACGGCTGAAAGATCAGCAGATTCAGACAACCGGTGCGGATTACTGCATCGCCGGATGCCACAACTGTCATGCCCAGATCCATGAGCTGAGCGAGCATTACGGCGCCGGATATGGCGTCGTGCATTTGTGGACCCTGATCTGCCTGTCTCTCGGTATCCTGGGGCCCAACGAGCGGGAGTACCTGCATGATGACTTGAAAGAGGTCAATGTCTTTCATCCCGAAACCGCGATGTAGACATTGATTCCGAAGGTCGTGTTGAAACCTCCCCGGCGCAACAACGCCGAAAGAATTGCAGGTCAGAAGTAAATGTATCGATCGGAAGGCTCGAAGGTTTTTTCTTCGAGTCTTCCGTACCTTCCGTTTCAGGTTGTTCCATGATCACCTATACACTCGAAGAACTAAAGCAGAAGAGAGCAGAGGCATTGGTGGGATCGGAGCATGCAATTCTCAGGCATCGCGATACCTATCGCGAGTTAAAACATCTCTTGCGGGATATCAACAGCGGCCCGGTGGATGTATCGGATTACTACCAAACCGCCAGCCGTCTGGCGATGCTGCTCAGAGAGATGAGTGAAGGGTCCGGGCAAAACATTTTTCAACTTTTTGCAACCCAGGTCGACCCTGCCAAGGGAGGACGCGCCCGCTGGTTTCGTCTGGCCTGCCTCGATTTGGCGGAACATGTCAGGGATATCGAACGTTGGCGGGCCGGCAAATCGCGGCTGAGAATCGTTAAGTAGTGCCCACCACAAATGGCCAATTTGCCCGATATCTGCGTTCTGCTCAAAATTTTATCCTCGGAATATCAACTATATGCCTGCGGAAAAATTTTTCGCACGCCTTGATCTCAACCAAATTTGCCTATTTGTGGACGGGCACTAAGTAGAGCATTGACGGTCGCGGGCCTGCGTCTCTTTCAACCGTCATGGTCGCTGATCTGGAATGACCGTCTTTTTGTTCTTCTCTTCTTCAAAATCATAAATACATATCATCCCGATAAGTTAAGTCGGGCGGACCGACCTTCTGAAGGTTGGCACGTGCCGTGCTAGTAATGTGTTATCGGAGGACTCGATTGATTCCCATGAACGCCGCCTTCCCCACATGGAATAGCCGGATCGCCCCGGTTTTTGATGTGGCGCGTACGGCCTGCATCGTCGAAGTCGATCAAGACGGACGCATGTCCCAGCGAATGGAGACATTCAAGGATGACTTGCCGGCCCAGAAGGTACTGTGTCTGGTTCAGTGGAAAATTGAAACCCTGGTCTGCGGGGCCATCTCTCGCTCTCTGCAATCGATTTTAACTGCTCAGGCCATACGGGTCATTCCTTTTGTGGCCGGAGATCTGCAAGAGGTGATCGACGCCTGGCTGAAAGGGTCCGTCGAAGACACCGCTTTCGCCATGCCGGGGTATGGCGGACGGCGCCATCGCAAGATGGGCGGTGCTTCGCCAATCGGCATGGGAGCATGGGTTCTTGACCCTGAGGAGGCACAGCCTCCCAAGAGGGGAGGTCGCAGACGAGGGCAGCCCCATGGTCCAGGTCGATCAGGGCGTTCAGCGGGCGGCGTCGAAGACTGTCTATGTCCGAAATGTGGGCGACGGGAACCCCACCAAACAGGGGTGCCCTGTACCATGCTGCAATGCCGCACGTGCGGCACTGCGATGGTCAGCGCATCCTATCATCGTTCAAAACCAAGGAGGTGACACATGCCAGCAGGAAATGGCAGAGGACCAATGGGATTGGGCCCCATGACCGGTCGCGGTCTGGGCTATTGCAGCGGAGGGGTAGCCCCCGGATATGGCAATTTGGCGGCCAGGCGGGGCTACGGTATGTTCCAGGGGCGCGGCCAGAGAGGCGGCTGGCGTTACTGGCAAGGCGGCGGGGCCGGCAGGATGAATTGGGGCGGATATGTGCCTTACCCTCAAGGGGCTTCTCCCGAGTTCGAACGACAGTCGCTGAAAAGTCAGGCGGATCTGTTGCAGACTGAACTGCAGCGCATACAGCAGCGTCTGGCCGACTTGGAAGCCGAAAAAGAGAGTTGATACACCCGATTCCAACGACCCCATGACATCGGCCACCACACGCCACAAGGGCGGGCTTTACGCCCGCCCGCAATTGCGCTAAGGTAATTTGCGACTGTTCTGTTGCGGACGATCATCCGATCGTCCGTTCGTCGATCGACAACGTGCAAGACGATATCCCAAGGACAGCGGCAAATGGCCTTCTCGCTTGAACTTGACCTTTCCGGACACTGTATCCAGACCGAGATCAAACGGCTGCACAACCGCGCGGTATCGCGCTATTTTCGTTCAGATCCGGAAACCCGCCAGAGCCTCGAGCAGATCATCGAAGTGACCCGACACGCGCTTGAATCCCTTGATTTTCAATATCTTCGCAGTCGCCATGCGCCATTGGCCGGCCAAAGCGATGCACATGTGTTGCTGACACAGGAAGACGATCGCATCGGTATCGTTTTGGATGGCAGAAATATTTTTCCCGACCAATAAAAGAGATTGGGGTCGATCATTCCAATGGCAGCAAAGCCGACATATGAAGAATTGGAAGCCAGGGTGAAATCGCTGGAGAGCGCCCTGGCGGCGTCTCGACGGCAGGACAATACCGTCATCCGTCAACTTTCCGAAGATTTCAAACAACTCGCCGATCGCTCCCAGGATGCCGTCTATCAGTACGACATCGAATCCAGGACGTTCTCGTTTTTCAACAAACAGTTTTTATCTTTGTACGCCATCGAAGAAAATGGAGCTAAAATTCTTTCTCCCGGCAGCGTGTTCCAGCGCATCCATCCCGATGACCGTGAAAAGGCCAGGGCAGCCAGGGCCGCCTCCTTCAAGTCCCCCAATCCCATCGGAGAGATAGAGTATCGTCTTCTGCAAGGTGACGGGTCCATTCGCGTGATGCACGATCGATGGACCGTGGTTCGGGATCCTTCCGGCACTCCGGTCGCCATCGAGGGGTTCATCCGCGACAATACCTGGCGCAGGCAAGCCGAGATGGAGTTTGAATTATCGATTCGTAACTCCCTGATCGGTTGTTATATCGTGCAGGACGGCGCATTCAAATATGTCAACCCGGAATTCATGCGCATCACAGGCTATACTGAAGAAGAGTTGATCGGGACCAGGCCGCTGAATATCGTTCAGGAAAATTATAGGATACGTGTTCGGGAGAATTGCATCCAGATGCTCAAAGGCGAACGGTTTTTCCCATACGAATTTTGCATCGACGACAAATCCGGTCACCCCAAATGGATTCTGGAAACCGCGACATCGATTCAATATCAGGGGCGAAGAGCCGCCCTGTGCTATTTTATGGATATTTCCAAAAGCAAAGAGGTTGAAAAAGAGCGTTTGGCCAAGGAAAAATTATTGTCGGTCCTCGAGCTGGCGGGTGCCGTCGGCCATGAACTCAACAATCCGCTGCAAGTCGTCATGACCTGCAGTGAAAAATTGGCCCCTGCAGCGGTCGGCAATCCACGTGACATGAAATTGTTCCGCCTGCTCAAGGACAACATCGAGCAGATGAGGAAAAAAATAGTCAAGTTTCAAAACATCACCCAATATGCCACCAAGGATTACGTGGGCGATAAAAAAATTATCGATATCGAAGCGGCATCGTCTGAACACCTGCGGATCGAAGCTGAATAGGCCCCTTGTCCGATCGCCTAAGGAGTGCCCGTCCACAAATAGGCAAATTTGGTCGAGATCAAGGCGCACGAAAAATTTAACCGCAGGCATATAGTTGATATTCCGAGGATTAAATTTTTCGTGCAACGCAGATATCGGGCAAATTGGTCATTTGTGGATGGGCACTAAAGGAACAGTGGATCTATTGCGTCATTCTGGCGTGCAGTTTCCGGATGCGGGCGCTGAGCACCCTGCAGATCGCCAGGGCGATCTGGGGATATTCGCGCACCATCTCCTTGAATTCCTGCTTGTGCAGCATCAGCATGCGGCACGGGGTCGTCGTGCGGATCGTAGCGGTGCGGGGAAGGTCCTCAAAAAGCGCCATTTCACCGAAATAGTCGCCGGCATCCATGTAGTCCAGTTCGATCTCTTTGCCATCTTCCTGCCGTTTGAAAACAGACACCCGGCCCTCGATGATCAGATACAGGGTGTCGCCCTGATCGTTCTCCTTGATCACTTCCTGGTTTTCCGCAAAATCGATCTCTTCGGTGACAGAGGCGACCGCCGCGAGCTCGTTGACCGTCAGCTGTTCAAAGATCTCGATTCTTTTCAGCCATAATATGATTTTGGGCAAGGTGAGGGATTCGGTCATGGAACCTTCCTCCTTGGGTTCTGCGATATGGGATGATGAGAGGATCTGGCGTGCCAGCCGGCGCACATGGGGGTTGAGGTGGTTGGCCAGGGGTTCGATGTCGGATCGGTCGATGAAAGGTTTTTCTGATTCGGCGTGGATCTGTAACGCCAGTAACACGGCCATCCAATCATAGCGCTGCAACAGGTGTTGAATGAGATCGCTTCCGTCTTTGGAGAATTTTTTGGTCTTGAACGCCTTGCGACCGATGGCCAACACCTGTTCCACGGGCCTTTCATCGATCAGCGGCAGTAAAATGCGGGTCAGGGACCGGTCGATCATATCATCGATGGCCTCCTGGCTGTTCCCCCGTTGTCTGGCATCGGGCGACAGCAGGCCGCGGGCAATGATCCGCATGCGCCCGCTGCGGTCTTCGATGCTGAGCACGCGCAGCACATTCTCGACTATCTCCATCCGCTGCTGCGCGAGGTGCTCCAGGAGCAGTTCCCGTGCCGGGGTTTTGGGCAGGTTGGACAAACCCTGGGTTTCGGCCAGGGATTTATAGGCGCCTTCGATCTGGTCACGGGCGAAACGGAACAGGTCCGGGTCCTTGATCTGCAGCCGGTCCAGCAAATCGAAGAGAAGTTCGCGGGATGGCTTGCTTGGCGTGTTCAAGGCCTTTATCAGCGTTTTCCCATCCTGGAAGCGGGCATTTTCGATGCGCTCTGCGGCGGTATGTCGAATTTCCGCAAGCGGGTCGGCGAGCAGGGCGACAACCGTTCTCAGGCTGGATGTGTCGACGACATGAAAGGCCCTCAGGGCCGCCAGCCGGACGCGCTGATCGTTGTGACCGAGATAAGGGGTCAGGATGGCGTTCAGGTCGTGCTCGCCCGCCGCGTGCATGGCGTCGATGATTTCCGGTAGGAAGCCCTTGTCCCTTTCGTCTTCGAGGCACTTCTTCAGCGCCGGCAAAAAGCGGGTGTCACGGGACAACCCCGCCGCGATGATACCCGCCTTGCGCGTGTCGGCGTCTTCGGCATCGAGCCATGCCTGGATGTGTGCCCGGGCCGTTTCCTGGGCCTGGGCCATCAATCCGGCCACGGCATAGGCACGAATCATCGGGTCCCGGTGGTCCATGAAAGCCGTTCGGTCGAAGGCGGCCGTGGCGCCGGTGCCCAGACGGTAAACGGTTTTCAGTACGGCCAGCGTCAGGGCCGGATCCTCACGGGTCGCCAGATTCATGAGCAGCGTGGACGCATTGGCACCGACGTTGGGAGTCAGCAATTCGAGGAGCGCCATCTGCATTTCGGGGGATAGCGTCGGTATGCGCTCGATCAACAATCGGTCGGTATCCGGCACCTTGAGCCGCTGTATCAAGCGGGCATACCAGACGACCTCCTGCTGCTCGGCATTGCGGAACGCTTCCGCCAACTCGTTTTGAATGGAACGATCCCTAAACAGCTGAGAGACTTCGTTTTCTTCCATGGATTTCAGGTCGAGCTGGTTGTCCTTGATCAGACTGGACAGGATACCGGCGTAGCGCAATTTAAGAAGGATAGGGGCAACGAGCCAGCCCAGGACAAAGGGCAGGGCCACCAGGGAGAGATAGCGCGGATGAAAGAGACGATCGCCGATCAGAATCAGTCCTGAGCCGACAAAGAGGCCGATGCGCACCACCGTTCCGCGTAAAAATGGACGCACCATCGCTCGGTAAGATTCCGGAAACAACCCCATCACCACCGCGTTGGCCGGTATGTTGATCGTCGTGCGAATGATCTGTGTGGACATCCGGGCGTAGATTGCCGAAAACACATCGAACCGCAGCAGGAATGCGGTAAAGGCGAAAATGTAGTTGAGCGGGTGGAACATCAGGGCCACGGGCAGGCCCCATCGGCCGTATATCTTTCCGACGAAGAGCAATATGATCAGGCTGATGATGTTTTGTACGCCCCGGAAGTAGCCGAAAAATTGAATGAGTCCCGATTCGGTGGCAAAGGTGCGGTCCACGGCGAAGTTGAACTGGTAATTGATGATGGGGATCACCACGTTGGGCATGAGGGTGAGCAGGATCATCAGCCGCAGCAGCAGGGACTCTTTCATCATCGGGGCCACGGTTTTGATCTCCTGGATCATGGATTTTTTTTCTTTCGAACGACCCGTTTTTGATTCGACGTTCAAGATGGAGGGAAACCGGCCCATCATGCCGCGTACCGCACCGGCGCCGATGATACTGATGATCAGATAGATCACCAGCAGATTATCGACGTTGAACCAGCGCACCAGCCAGGGGGTGCCGAAGCTGCCCAGGATCTGGCCGACGACCCCTCCGGCCGTGATCAGGGGAAAGAGCCGTTTGGATTGCCGGGTATTGAACAGGTCGTTGGCCAGGTTCCAGAAGAGCATGGCCAGCAACACCTCGTACAAGGCTTTGAGCATGAAGAGGATCGGATAGATCAGGTCGATGCCCAGCGGGATCAGCAGGCGCAGGCCCATGACGCTGACGCCTGTGAACAGAAATGTGGCGGCCAGCAGTTTGGGGCCCGGAAATCGCTGCATGAAGCCGGCCATGATACCCATGGCCACCACGGTGACGATGGCGTTGAGCATGTTGACGACCGGCATGAACTCGACGCCATAACGCTTCAGGAAAGCCGTTTCGGCATAATTGTTGAGCAGCATGCCCGAAGTGCGCACGAGAAAGAGCAGGGCCAGGGTCCAGAGGAACAGGCCGATTTCCTTGTCGTAAACATCGAGCCAACGGGCGATGCGCTTGAGCATGTTCAAATCAACCTATGGTTCGGGCGTAAAAACCAGGCGAAATCCCGTCGTGTGAAGTCGGCTGGCAGGATGGGCGTGGGCGCGGTTGGCCGATCGGCAGGCGTGCCCCGGATCGAACCAGCTGCCGCCGCGCAGCACGCGTTCCGTACCGCTGACAGGCCCCTGGGGGTTGATCTGCCGGGTTTGAGGATAGGGGCCGAACCAATCCTGGACCCATTCCCAGACATTTCCGTGCATGTCGTAAAGCCCCCAGGCGTTGGGGGCGAAGCTTCTGACCGGCGCCGGGCTTTCCTGGCTGGTTCGCAACCCCGGGCGCTGTTCCATGCACCCGCTCTCCCCATAATAGCTGCCGGCGTACATGGCCCGCGAGCAGTCGATACGATGTCCCCAGGGATATGCGCTCCGGGTTCCTGCGCGGGCGGCATACTCCCATTCCGCCTCGGTGGGCAATCGATAGGTGCCTTTGCCCATCGCATTGAGTTTCTGGATGAATTTGTTGGCATCGAACCATGAGATTTTCGTCGCCGGTAGGGTTTTGTCGCCCAGCCAGCGTAAAAAGAAACCGCTGCCCATCATGGCCTGCCACTGGCCCAGGGTGACTTCGCTGGTCTGCAGGTAGAACGGCTTGTCGATGACGGCCGGGTGTTCCCGTTCGCTGTCGCTCCGATGGGGTTCATCGACAGGGCTGCCCATGGTGAAAGCACCTGCCGGTATCCGCACAAATTCCATACCCAGGGAATTGACGAACCTTTTCATTTCGCTTTCGGCCGCGGCGAGGCAAGGCCACAGGCAGATCAGGAGGATGAGCGCGGGAAACCATCGGCTTCGGACCTTCGCGGAGGGGCAGATCATGGCATATCTCCAATAGTTTTATCGCCTTACAGATAGTTCAACGATCATAATGGTTTTTCCCCTGATTGCCAAGGGGCAGACACTGTTTGATATCGCACCGCTTATGATATAGACAAGTCAGATCAAAGGAGACCCAACACCATGCGCCACCCAGAGGCCGATATTCTTCTGGTGCAGCCGCCGATTCACCATCCGGCCTGTTATTCGACCCTCCTTCTGAGGGTCGCGAACGCGATGCGGCACGACGGTCACACCATCCGTCGCTTCCATGCCGGTGCGGGATATTTCAACTATGTAGTGAGGAATGCCCGTGTGCAGGCCGATTTGCAGGCACGGGTCGCCGAGCGTCTACAGCGGGGCGATGACCAGGGGGCGGAAGATCGGGTCCGGCGGAAGGCTCAATTCCTTGCCGCGGAAACTTGTATGGCTGGCTTGACATTTCGGGAGGATCCGGCTGTCTTGCAGGAATCGCCGGCCGACCCTGGCTGGGCCGATTTCTCTGAAAGCGTTCGTCGGTTGGATGGCCTCGACAAGGTGTTGGATCTGGTATCGGCCGCCTACCCTCCCGCCCGCATCGATCGCCGTGGATTCGTGCGGCCGGGGCTCGATGATGAAGAGGCTTTGGCCGCTTATCTGGATGATCCGCAGCACAACCCATTTTTCGACTATGCAGGTGAGGCGGAGGTACCGGACATCGCCTCGGGCCGGTGCGCCGCAGTGGCAATGATGGTCTCTGCACCCGGCCAGATGGTCGGGGCGTTGACCCTGGCGCGTCGGTGGCAACGGCGATGGCCGACGGTCGCAATTGCGGTTTGTGCCGCCCGCAAAGATTGGGGCACGGCGGCCGAACGGATTTTGGTCCAACTGCGCGAACCGGCGGCAGACCGGGTCGCTGCCATGATTCATCGGGCCATGGACGAAGCGGCAGCGGAGAAGATTGCGGCGTCGACACAGGGGGCGGGACCTTGCAGCGAAGAGGGGAGCGTTTATCGGCTGGCGTCCGCCCAGCTCTCATCTCTTTCAACATCTGTGGCGCAAAGCGGGGGGCGGGTGATCGTCTGGGAAAAGCCCAGCGGGCCGATGGCGGATTTCAGCCGCCTGCTGTTCCAGTCCGCCAAGCAGGGGCATTGGAATCACCTGGTGTTCACTCCGGGGGATGATCCCGAGCTGAGGGCGCAGATCGAGCAGTTTGCCAATGAAAATCCTTATATCATTCACTCCTGGTGCCGGTATGAAAGTCCCCTTTCGCGATACAGCGACGGGGTGTGGCATTTTCCTGAAGAGAGCCCGCCCTATGGCGCCACTCGGCCCATGCCCGGCCGACCGGTGTGGATGCGGCTGCAAGACCCGGTTTATCTTCAGGCCTGTGTCCGGACACAGGGAGCCAAAGGCCTGGCCCGCCAGCGTTTGGGCGATGATGGTCGCCTCCTGCCGGAATTGGGCAGCCGCCTGGTCTATCGCTACCTGCCGCCAGATCAGTTGCCGTCCGGATATTTCGACGAAATCTGCCGCATGGTCGAGGCCGGCGGCACGGTGGGCAGCCAGTGGCTGCGCCATAACCTGCAACATGCGTACTTGATCGGTTATGCGGAAGAAGATGGTTTGATTGCGGGCAATTCCAGCCTGAAACGGCCTCGGGAAGAGTATGTGGACGCAGTGAGCGCGCAATGCGGCATCGACCTGCACAACTACCTGGAGCGCGGATACACCTCCGTGCGACCCGAGTACCGCAGCCTGGGAATCGGTGCCAAGTTGCTGGAGGGTTTGACCGAGAGAGCCGGAAGCTACAAGATCTACTCGGTCATCGCCGAAGACAACGTGGCCACCCAGAAGATGGCCATTCGCAACCGGACCCGAAAGGTCGCCGCATTTTTCAGCGAACGGACCCGGAAGCAGATCGGCATTTGGGTGCCCGAGTGGATGCTGCCCGAAGGTTTCGAGCTGCCCCCGCAGCCCGATTTGAGTTGATTTTTATACAGCGTCGTCCGGCACAAATTTTTTTTACGAGACCTTTAAGTTTAAAGGCAATATCTGGTCAAAATAGTGACATTCAGTTTAATGAGGAGAGTCGAAAGAGAAGCTATGGCACCGATCGGTACTGTTTTTCAACCGGCAGTAGAGAAAAGCGAGCGCTGATGGATTCGAAGCGGAAGCAGATCGGGGTCATCACCGTGCGCGGCCCGGACTACCATCCCACCCGGCGGTTGGCGGAAGCCGCTCAGGAACGGGGGTGCGATCTCGAACCGATCGATCCCTATCGCGTATGGCCCGCTTATCGAGAAGGACGCGCCGTGCTGCTCGGCGATCGGCGCGCTGTCTCCCTGGATGCGGTCCTGCCGCGCCAGGGGGCCGAAATCAAGGCTGCCGCCCTGCCGCTCATCTCGCATCTGGCCCAGATGGGTGTCGCGGTGATTAACCGGTTGCCGGCCATCGAACGGGCCAAACACAAATTTTTCACCTTGCAGGCTCTTGCAGGGGCCGCCCTGCCGGTGGCCCGAACCGTCTTTGTCTCCGCGGCCGAGGGCATCGAGGCGGCCCTGGGTGAATTCGGGGCGGCCGGCGCGGTGCTCAAACCCGTCAGCGGACGACAGGGCAGCGGCATCTGCAGAATCTATCCGGGGGAAGTATTGCCCCGTCACATTCGGATCGAACTCGACAACGGCCGCGGCGTCCTGGTGCAGCAGTATATCGAACCCGAAGGGCGGCAGGATCTGCGGGCGCTGGTCATCGGCGGCCAGGTGGCGGGAGCCATGGTGCTGGCGCCCGCTCAAGGGGATTTTCGCGCCAATGTGCATCTGGGCGGGCAGGGCCGCGCCCTGGAACTTTCCGCTTCATTGACGCAAACCGCTATTCGTGCCGCGGCCGCCGTCGGATTGGAGATCGCCGGGGTCGACCTGATGGTCGCGGCCGATGGCCGTGTGCTGGTCAACGAGGTGAATTACGCGCCCGGCTTCAAGGGGCTGGAAGCGGCCACGGGCAAGGATATCGCCGGCGCCATGATCGATTACGTGCTGCGCGTGTTGGGATCCAACACTTGACGGCACCGTAAAAAGCCCAATATCTGCGTTGCGCTCATCCCGTGCTCCTTGCGGCGTACGATCAGTACGCCTCAGGACACGGAATTTCGCGCGCCTTGATCTTGAACTTTTTACGGCGCCGTCCCGCGACCACGTTTTTCAAGTTCATCAAGATATAAAACGATTACAATTCGTTATCAACCTTCGGCAAACCTGACGGATGGGAGATTGAATCCATGCGCATTACCGACCTGGAGAAGACGATCGATGGCGATCAGGTGCGGGTGCGGGCCATGGTCCGCTGGGAGGATTGTGATCAGCCGGCCAGGGAGATCTACATCGCCACCGAGAGAGAATTCGAGGCAGATATCGAACCGGTTCCTGACGCCTTTCTGGTGGGCGCCGTCATCCCGGCCCTGCACTTCGGCGAACGGCGTATTGCCATGGACCCGCGCGTCTGCCCGGTGCTCAAGGAGGGGCTCTCCAGGGTCATGGGGTTGATGGCGCACTGGTCCAACGGCCAGATGCGGCCCCTGCGATTGGAGGCCCGAAGCCTGCCGGCGCCACGGTATGAAGACATATCCCGTCGGACCGGATTGTTTCTATCCGGTGGGATCGATTCCCTGGCCACCTTGCGCCGCAATCATCTGCAATTTCCGTCCGGTCACCCGTACCGCGTGCAGGATGGCCTGATGGTCCACGGATTTGATATCGGCGGAGTGGTCGAGCGGGGCGCCAAATTGCATGTCTTCGAACGGGCCAGGGCGCACATGGCGCCCGTGGCGGCCGAAGCAGGGGTGACGCTCATTCCGGTGTACACCAATATCCGCCACCTGTGTGATGAGCGGGAGTTGTGGCTCAACCGTTTTTTCGGAGCGGTCCTGGGGGCCGTGGCCCACGCGTTTGGGCGGCGCGTGGGAACGATGAACGTGGCGGCCTCCTACGACATCCCCAATCTGGTCCCCTGTGGTTCGCATCCCCTGCTGGACCCGGCTTACGGCAGCGCCGATGTGCAGATTCGCCATTGCGACCTCGAACTGTCGCGCATCGACAAACTGCGCCTGATCGCCCAATGGCCGGTGGCCTTGGACAATTTCAGGGTGTGCCTGGCCAATGTCCCCGATCGTCTCAATTGCGGCCGTTGCGAAAAGTGCGTGCGCACCATGACCGGGTTGATCGCCATCGGCGCGCTCGAACGGAGCCGCGCCTTCGTGGAAAACGATGTAGATCCCGCCCTTTTCGAAAATTTCAAGATCACTATCCGCCATCGCGAACCCTTCTACGAAGAGATGCTGCAACCGCTTCGGGAGCAGGGCCGCGACGATCTGGCCGCCTTGATCCAGGCCAAGCTGGCCGAATCGCCCAATGGATAGGGACCTTCACTGGTTGACAGCACCCAACGGTGACTCTATAGTCCGGACCTCATTGCAAATGTCTTCGAAAAAGGAATGACGTTAACGTGACCAACGCCCCTTCGCCACCATTGCGCATCGCCTGGTTCATCTGGAGTCTGGGTGCCTTTTTTTATCTGCTGGGCTTTTTCCATCGGGTGGCGCCGGCCGTCATGACCGAAGAGCTCATGCGGGAATTCGATATCAGCGCCGGCGCCCTGGGCCAACTGTCGGCCGTCTATTTTTACAGCTATGTGGCCATGCAGATCCCCACCGGGATCATCGCCGATACCTGGGGGCCGAGGCGTCTGCTCAGTACCGGCGCCTGGGTGGCAACGGTCGGCACCATCCTGTTCGCCCTCTCACCGGCCATGTTCTGGGTCGGGATGGGGCGCCTGCTCATCGGCGGTGCCGTGGCCGTGGCCTTCGTTGGGCTGTTGAAACTGGCCAACAGCTGGTTCCCGCCGCAGTACTACGCCATGGTATCGGGCATGGCGCTTTTCTTCGGCATCATCGGCGCCGTGTTCGCCGGTAACCCCTTGCGCCTGCTCATGGACCATTACAGTCGGCGGACGGTGATGCTTTTCGTGGCGGCTTTGAGCGTTGCCATCGGCATCGCCATCCGGCTTTTCGTGCGCGATTACCCGCACGAAAAGGGGTATGCCGACCTGGCTACCTGCGGGATCGGCTGCGGCGAAACGAGGCGCACGCCCATTGTGGCCGGCATTCTCGAAGTGTGCCGCAATCGCAACACCTTGTTGCTATTGGTGATTCCCGGATCCCTGGCCGGCAGCGTGCTCACCTTCTGCGGACTGTGGGGCGTTCCCTACCTGGTTACCCATCATGATCTCTCCACCTCGCGGGCCGCGGTGGTGACCTCTGCCGTGCTCGTGGCGCTGGCCCTGGCCGGCCCCATCTTCGGGTGGCTGTCCGACCGCTGGGGCAAGCGCAAGCCGCTTTTCATCATCGGGTGCGCCCTGACCCTGACCGCTTTTGCCATCGCTTTCTTTGCAACGGCGCTGCCGCTCACCGCATTGGTCGTCGTTTTGCTGATTGCCGGTTTCAGCTCGGGCAGCATGATCCTGACCTTCGCCTTTGCCAAGGAGTCGGTGCCCGGCCGTCTCTCGGGAACCGTTTCGGGGGTGATCAATATGGGCGTGATGATCGGGCCCATGGTGTTGCAGCCGGCCGTGGGCTGGATGCTGGACCGGCAGTGGCAGGGACAGACGCAGGCCGGTGTCCGGATCTACGACCTGGCCGCCTATCAGGCCGGGTTCTCCATGATGCTGGCCTGGATCGCCCTGGCCCTGATCCTGCTTTTTTTCACCCGTGAAACCCACTGCCGGCAAACCGTCTGACGGCGGTCCATCATGACCGAAACGACGATCGCCTCTCATATCGTGCTGATTCATCCACCGGTGGTCAAACCCAGCGAACCTCCGGCCGGCATCGCCAGGCTGTCGGGAGCCTTGCGCAGCCAGGGCGTCGAATGCACCGCGATCGACGCCAGCGTCGAAGGGCTCCACCACCTGCTGGCCAACAGCGATCCGCCGGCCGATACCTGGTCGCAACGGGCCCGGCGACATGTGCACCGTCACATTACCGCACTGCGGGACCCGGACACCTATCGCCGTCCGGACACCTATCGCCGGGCCGTGGCCGATATCGGTCGCCTGCTGTCTCTGGCCGGGAAGGCGTCGGCCGTGCGGGTCGGTTTGGCGGATTACAAGGATGCGCATCTTTCGCCGCTGCGCAGCGCCGATTTGATCGCTGCCGCCCGCTGCCCGGAACGCAACCCCTTCTTCAAATATTTCCAGGCGCGGCTGATTCCGCGCATCCTGGCGTTGCGTCCGGCCGTGGTGGGGATCTCCATCAACTATCTCTCCCAGGCCCTGTGCGCCTTTGCGCTGATCGGGCTGATCAGGCGGACCGGCGCGGATTTGAAAATCGTCGTCGGGGGTGGATTGATCACATCCTGGATGCAGCGTCCGGAACGGATCCGCTGCCTGGGCGGATGGGTGGACGAGATGATTGCCGGGCCAGGGGAATCGGCCCTGCTCGACGCCATGGGGCGTCCGGCGGCCGGAAAGGAATGGCTGCCCGATTACAGCGACTTTTTATCGGTTCCTTACTTGAGCCCCGGATTCATTTTGCCGTTCAGCGCATCGGACGGCTGCTGGTGGCGGCGCTGCGCCTTCTGTCCCGAACGGGCCGAGCGCAGGCCGTTTCGGCCATTGCCTCACCGGACGGCGGCCGAACAGCTGCGTCGATTGAGCGCGCAGACCCGGCCGGTTCTGATTCATCTGCTCGACAACGCCATCAGTCCGGCATTGCTCAAAACCTTGATCAATTCCCCGCCCGGGGCCCCGTGGTATGGATTCGTGCGTATCGGTGCCCCATTGGACGATCCCGGGTTTTGCCGTCAATTGGCCGGGGCGGGCTGCACCATGCTCAAGATAGGACTGGAGTCGGGCAGCCAGACGGTGCTCGACCGGCTGGAAAAGGGCATCCGCCTCGATATGGCGGCCAAGGTGCTGGACAATCTGCACGCGGCCGGTATCGCCGCCTATGTCTACCTGCTTTTCGGGACACCCGCAGAGGATCGGACGGCGGCCGACAAAACGCTTGCCTTCGTCGCCGCGCATCACCCCTGCATCTCGTTTTTGAATCTGGCCGTTTTCAACCTGCCGCTGGGCAGCCCAGATGCGGAAGGGCTGGTGCTCAGGGATTTTTACGAGGGGGATCTGGCCCTGTACAGCGATTTTGAACATCCGGCCGGATGGGATCGGGCCGCGGTTCGGCAGTTCCTTGACAAGACATTCAAGCGACACCCATCGATACAGCCGATCGTGAGAAACGACCCACCTGTTTTCACGTCCAATCACGCCGCGTTTTTTAGCGGCTCGCGAGACGCCGGCTTACGTCATTGATCGGGGTGCATCCGGGCCAATCGGCCATGTGAGGATAGGCATCGATCGCCGGGATTTTAGTCGGTGTCCGAATGGGTCTCGCCGTAAGGAATCTTTTCACCGGGTTTCCAGGTGGAAAAGTCCTTGTCGATCAGCGGATCGCCCGGTTTTATCTTGCGTTGGACCCAGACGACGCGGGTGTTGAATTCCTCGGTGGTTCGCCCCAACTTTTTTTTTCGCTTTTCCAAGGCCTTTTCGGCGGTTTCGCGGCTTTTGTGAACGGAAATGACAAATTTTTTCGGCTTGTCCAATTTGTGGGTGTCGTAGATCAGTGCAAACATCTCTCACCTCCTTGGTTTGTCAACCGGGTTGGAAAGCTGTTTTCATTGTAACTAAGGTGCTATTGTTGGTAAATGAAAAAACAGCCGTCCCGCAGGCATCCATCCAAAAATGCAAAGGGAGAACAATCGCCATGACGCTGCTCGAAGTCGCTTTGATCCTATCGGCCATTATTTTCATGTACAATCTTCAGCAGATCAAAATTGCATTGAAGGGAAAGGGGTACACCGTCGAGATGCTCTCTGGATGGATGAGAGACCTTCGTCAATTCAAGGCCATGATCCAGTCCGAAACGGACCAGAAGATCAAAGTCAAATATCAGCAGACCCTCAACGGCCTTTACTTCTCTCTATTCGGGGTCGTGTTGTTCGCTGCCATGGTCATCCACAACCGAATGTCGTAAGTTGCGGTTTCAATCCAATGCCGTTAATTTAAGCCGTTCGGGTTTCCATGCGGGCGGGTTTAAAGCCCATAAGCGCTAAGATAATTCTATGCCCGATAAGTCCACATCGTACTCGTACTCAGCGCTGCGGTACTCGTACTCGTCATCGAAAAATACCTGCCGAAGCTTGCATTTTCAAGCCTCGAAAGCAAAACCATCGAGGACGAGAACGAGTACGTGTACGATTACGCGAAAAACAGCATAGCGGTATGCGCGAAATTTAGTTATCGCCGACCATGGTGCGGGAATAACTTAGCGCTTATAGGGTTAAAGC
>DHGT01000050.1 GCA_002402905.1 Desulfatitalea sp. UBA4791
CCGCTTGGCGTGTGGCATCGGCCACCTGCCCCACCCGGGCCGGATTTCAGTAATGGCATTCAGTTTGAATCGCTGGTTGCCAGCCCCGCCGCCCAGGCAAAGACCCCTTCTCCGAGCAGGCCGTTGCAGAGCCGGATCATCTCCACGGTCGGCCCATGGCGCACGTTGACCAGGGCCATGTCCAGGCCGACGGCGGCCAGCATGGGCACGAAGGCCTGTTCCAGGGCAATCTTTCGATCGAGCGGCATGGCGCCGGATGCGAGATTCGAGATGCCGGCGATGGTGCGCACGGGGATGCCCAGCAGATCGGGCAGCGCGCCGATCACCTCGAGCACGGCCCGATTGTGACGCGCACCGTCCTGCCAGGAGAGGGGCGCAACGACCGGATCGAGGATCAACCGCCGGGGATCGAGCCCCCCATCGGTAACGGCCTGGAACAGATCAACGGCCAGGGCCATCATGTCGGCCGCGTCGATGGGGACCTGGCTGTTGGGGTGCAGCAGGTAGCCGATCAGGTCGGCATCGAACTGAACGGCCAGAGGCAGAATCCGTTCGAGTTTGGCCGGCTCCAGAGAGACCCCGTTGACGATGGCCCGGCCCCGACACGCTCCCAGGCCGGCGGCCATGGCCGCGGGATTGGTCGTGTCGAGCAGCAGCGGCAGTTCGGTCATGGCCTGGACGGTTTCAACCAGAAATACCATGGCCGCTTCCGGCTGCTTGCGCAGGGGACCCGGATTGAGGTCCAGCCCCTGGGCGCCGTTTTGCAGGCACGCCTCTACCATGGCCCGCACAGGGACCGGGTCCAGGGAGGTCAATGCCCGGGCAAAAGGTGGCTGCATGACATGCAGGTTGTCGGCGATGATGATCATGGTTTCACATCCACGTTCGGAACGTGTTCGTGCGGCCGCAGGCGAGCGCGGCGCCGGGCCGTCGCGTCGTTTCAGGGGATATACAGCGTGCCATGAAAAAGATCAAACTTCCGACACGTACGACTGGGATCATTCATGGTATTTTTCGCCGCTTTGATGTATAAAACCGACACGACACGACGACTTGCCATGGGCGCAAACAATACCCATATTGGCGCTGTCAATTCATCCGGCCGGCCGGGATTTCAGGGTGCGGGCTTTCAACTACCGCCCGCGCCTCACTTTCGGACGGCTGCCTTATAGTAGAAAGGAAACAACAGTGGTTAGACTAGAAACCAGCATGGGCGACATCTTTTTGGAATTGAACGCGGAAAAGGCCCCCCAAACCGTGGCCAACTTCCTCTCATATGTGAAAGCAGGCCATTACGACGGCACCGTCTTTCACCGGGTGATCGACGGATTCATGATCCAGGGCGGCGGCATGACCGCCAATATGTCGGAAAAGCCGACCAATGCGCCCATCGAGAACGAGGCCGACAACGGCCTGACCAATGATCCCTACTCGGTGGCCATGGCGCGCACCATGGATCCGCACAGCGCTACGGCGCAGTTCTTCATCAACGTGAAAAAGAACGACTTTCTCAACCATACCGCCAAAAACGAGCGCGGCTGGGGCTACGCGGTCTTCGGCAAAGTGGTCAAAGGTCACGCCGTGGTGAACAAAATCAAGGGAGTTGCCACCGGGCGGGCCGGCATGCACGACGATGTACCCAAAACGCCGATCGAAATCATCAAGGCCGAGGAGGTCGACAGCCTGCCGGAATAATTCCGCTCTCCGCCTTTTCTATTGCACGCACAGCTCTCCTGGCACCCCGGCCCCTTCTTCGAAAAAAAGATGGGGCCGGGGTGATTTGAATCTCAACCGGACGCGCTTCGCTTGACTGGTAAATCGCTGGCCACTGGCCGGCTCGACGGCGACTGAAACGACCCGCCGGTCAGCCCTTGAACAACCCCATCTTCCCGAACCGGAGCCGCGACCATGAATGTCGTTTACCTCTCCCCCCAGTTTCCACCCCAGTACTACCTTTTTTGCCAGGCCCTTAAAACCGAGGGGGCCCATGTGCTGGGCATCGCCGACACCCCCTGGGACCAGCTGGCGCCCGATGTCCGCCAGGCCTTGACCGAGTACTACCGGGTCGACGACATGAACGACTATGACGCCCTGGTGCGTGCCTGCGGCTATTTCACCCACAAGTATGGCAAGCTGGACCGTTTCGAATCCCTCAACGAGTATTGGCTGGATACCGAAGCGCGCATTCGCGACGACTTCAACCTCTTCGGCATCCGCAGTGACCAGATCGGTGCCATTCGTCGCAAGTCCTTGATGAAAGAACGGTTTCGCGCCGCCGGCGTGACGGTGGCCGCCGGCCGGGTGGTGGAAGATATCCAGGATGCCCGCGCGCTGATCGCCCAGACCGGTTACCCGGTGGTGGCCAAGCCCGATGCCGGCGTGGGCGCGTTGGACACCTTCCGCCTGGACAACGACGCGGACCTGACCGCTTTCTTTGAGAAAAAACCGCCGGTCCAATACATCATCGAGGCCTTTGTGCACGGCACCATCTACTCGTTCGACGGCCTGGCCGACCGCCAGGGCAACCTGCTGTTCTACACGGCACACACGTACAGCCAGGGCATCATGGAAACCGTAAACGAGGCGCGCCACGTCAGCTACTATTCGCTGCGTGAGATCCCGCCGGAGCTGGAGCGGCTGGGGCGGCGGTGCGTGCAAAGTTTCGCGGTGCGCGAGCGCTTCTTTCACTTCGAATTCTTCCGTACCGGACCCGAGCAATACACGGCGCTGGAAGTAAACATGCGTCCGCCGGGCGGCTATACCACCGACATGTTCAACTTCGCCTGCGACATCGACATCTACCGCGCCTGGGCCCGGCTTCTGGTTCACGGAAAAGCCGATCTGGAGTATTCCCGCAAGTACCACTGCTGTTACGCCAGCCGGAAGAACAGCATCGCCTACCGCCACCGCCACGATGAGATCGTCTCGCGTTACGGGAGCCGGATGGTGCGGGTGGCCAGCGTACCCGGCGTCTTCAGCAGCGCGCTGGGCGACATGGGTTACATCTTCAGGTCGCCGCGCATCGAAGAAATAGAAGAGATCACGGCCTTCATCCACGCCACTTAGCCAAGCAGGAGCTCAAATGCACATCGAAGAACATTCATGGCGCAGTCCGGCCCTGGGGCGCGATATGGCCCTGAAGGTTTACGGCCACTGGGGCGATCCCTTCATCGTCTTCCCCTGTTCCCGGGGGCGCTATTTCGACTACGAAGGGATGGGCATGGTGGCGGCTATCTCCTCCTTCATCGACGGCGGCCGCATCAAACTGTTTTGCGTGGACAGCATCGACGGTGACTCCTGGTACGACTTTTTCGTGCCACCGGCGCGGCGCAATGCGCGCCACGAAGATTACGACCGCTATGTCACCACCGAGGTGGTGCCGTTCGTTCAGGCGCATTGCCGTCAGCCCGACGCACGCCCCATGACCAACGGTTGCAGCATGGGCGCCTATCATGCCCTTAATTTCTTTTTCAAGCATCCGGACCTGTTCCAGGGCACCATCGCCCTGAGCGGCCTCTACCGGCTCGACCGCGCGGAATTCGGGCTGGGAGCGGACGACCTGCCGGCGGTCTATTTCAATTCCCCGCTCACCTACTTGGCCGGTCTGGTCGACAGGCGCATCCTCGATCAGTACCGGCAACGCACCATCATCGTATGCGCCGGACAAGGCGCCTGGGACGAAGAGGCGCTGGCCGACACCCGTCACCTGGAAAGCATCTGCCGGGAAAAGGGCATCCCGGCCTGGATCGACATCTGGGGCCACGATGTCAATCACGACTGGCCGTGGTGGTACCGGCAGATGAACTATTTTCTGGGACACCTCTATCCTTGACGCCATTGCAGCCGCTGCTTTTGTCTTGAGTCCATCCATAGAACTGGGCTAAATAGAGTCCATGTCAGCACCTTTTGACCGCCATCCGATCAAACGGCAACCAACCCCCTGGGAGACAGTATGGACAAGACCACCGAAACCGAAAATATCGCCGTCTTTTGCGACTTTGAAAACGTGGCCCTGGGCGTCAAAGAAGCACGTTATGACGCCTTCGACATCGCCAAAGTACTCGAACGCCTATTGCTCAAGGGCAGCATCGTGGTCAAAAAAGCCTACTGCGACTGGGAACGCTACAAAGACTTCAAGGCGGCCATGCACGAGGCGGCCTTCGAACTGATCGAAATTCCCCACGTGCGTCAATCCGGCAAAAACTCGGCCGACATCCGCATGGTGGTCGATGCCCTGGACCTGTGCTACACCAAATCCCACCTGGATACCTTCGTGATCATCAGCGGGGACTCCGACTTTTCGCCGCTGGTGAGCAAGCTGCGCGAAAACAATAAGATCGTCATCGGCGTGGGGGTCAAAAACTCCAGTTCCGATCTTCTGATCGCCAACTGCGACGAGTTTATCTATTATGACGACCTGGTGCGCAAAAGAAAAGCGCGCAAAAAGTCGACCCGCAAAACGGCACGCCAGGGAACCAAGAGCAGCGTGCCCGAAAAAGACGCCGAAGAGCGTACCCAGGAGGCCCTGGATCTGATCATGGAAACCCTCGAGGCCCTGGCCGAGGAGCGTGGATCGGAAGAGAAGATCTGGGGATCCATGGTGAAACAGACCCTCAAGCGCCGGCGTCCCGGTTTCAACGAGTCCTACTATGGCTTTCGCTCGTTCAAACGCCTGCTCGAAGAGGCGGCTGCCAGGGACTTGATGGAGCTGGAACCCGATGAAAAGTCGGGCGGGTATATTATCAAAAGTTTCCATCAGGAAGACGAGTAACGAGATCCTCGAAGTGAACGCCTGGCTTCAATTCCCGCCAATTCCGATGGCCCACGGTTTTCATTTATAAACCAATGTCGTTAATTTACGCGGATGTTGCGGGCGGGCATAAAGTCCGCCCCTACGACATTTGTTATAAAATACAGGCGTTACCATAAACCGGCAACGCAGGGGCGGGCTTTATCCCCGCCCGTGTTGAAACCTAAACCCCTTGGCAAGCCAATTGCATGATTCAATAGTACCGATCGCTCGTCTGGATATTCGTGTCCACTTTCGCGCCTGTACCGCCACTCTCCAAACGATGCGCAACAACTTGTAACACTAGGATATTTGAATTCATCCCCCGCTGCTGACACAAACGACGGATGATCCAAGTGGTCCCAAGAAATGAGGCGATTCATCCCGGAAGGTGAAATTTTTGCATCCAGTGTCGTCAAAAGTGCACCACCTGATCGATGGGCGCCTTAAAAGGAATGAAACCATGACCCTGCCGGCCAATATTCTGGTGGTTGAAGACGATACCCATGTGGCAACCGTATTGGAAGCGCGCTTGAGCTCCTTTGGCCACCAGGTGTGTGATATCGCGCGTACGGGCCCAGCGGCGGTTCGCAAGGCTGTCGAGCAGTCTCCAGACCTGATATTGATGGACATTCTGTTGGAAGGCGACATGAACGGGGTCGAGGCCGCTGAATTGATTCACAATCAGAAAGACATCCCCATCGTTTTTGTCACCTGCTTGAGCGATCAGGCCTTGTTGGAACGCGCCGTCAACGCCAATGCCTATGGCTATATTCTCAAGCCCTACGACAATGCCGAGCTACGCTATACGATCGAAATCGCACTGATCAAATACCGGGCCACCAAAGAGCGCGAACGATTGATCGCCGATCTTGAAAAAGCGCTGAATGAAGTCAAACGGCTCAGCGGATTGTTGCCGATTTGCGCGTCCTGTAAAAAAATCCGCAACGATGAGGGGCGGTGGCAGCCCATCGAAGTGTATATCCATGAGCATTCGGAAGCGGACTTTTCCCACAGCATTTGCCCGGAGTGTGCCAGGGTGCTCTATCCCGAACTGGACCACTCCCGGCGATAGGGAGGGATTGATATTCCGAGGATTAAATTTTTCGCGCAACGCCGATATCGGGACAATTGGCCATTTGTGCTTGGGCGCCACTCAGTGTCCGTCCACAAATAGGCAAATTGGGTCGAGATCAAGGCGCGCGCAAAATTTAACCGCAGGCATATGGTCGATATTCCGAGGATTAAATTTTTCGCGCAACGCCGATATCGGGACAATTGGCCATTTGTGGATGGACATTGTTCGAGCATCACTTGTTTCGCGGGAACCCCATGATCAGGGGCAACGTCAGCAGGGGCACGAGCGCCAGGGCCGTCAAGGTAGCGTGAATGGAATAGAGATCGGCCATTTTCCCCACCAGGGGCGACACGATACCACCCAGGCCGAAGGCAAATCCCATCATCAGGCTGGCCACCATGGAGCGCCCTTTGGGGGCCAACTGCTGGGCCAGGGCAACGCCCAGGGGCATGGTGGCCAACACGAAGATACCGGCCAGAACGACACCCAGGTAGACCCACGCGCCTTCGAGGTAGAGCAGCAGCAACAGGACCGGTGCCATCAGCCCGTGCGTGAAAATGAAAATCTTTTTAAACCCCATCCGATCGGCCAGGTGCCCGGCGGTCAGCCCACTGAAGGTGCCGGCCATGGTGAAAAGGGAAAAGAGAACGCCGGCCGACACCACCGAAAACCCTTTCTGGACATAATAGACCGGCATGAAGGTCATGAAGGATTGGCCTACGATGGCACGCAGCACCATCACCATCCAGATCAATCCCACCGTTTTCCAGGCCGAACCGAGGCTCTCCTTGATCGATCCGAGAAACCCCAGGGAACGCATCCCTTCGCTTTGGGGCACCGGTACGACGGCAAACAGATAGACCACCGCCATCAAACCCAACAGCATGGTGTAAGGCACCGCCCTCAGGCCGAAGTGAGTGGCAAACCAGGTGATGAAGAGCGGCCCCATGCCGAAGGCCAGCGTGCCGCCGGTGTTGAATACCGACATGGCGAAACCGGGATTGCGCCCCGAATACAGCGGCACCATGCCGGTGACCGGGGGATGGAACATGGACGAACCCACGGAACCGAGCGCAACGACCACGAGAAGCGACCAGAAACCGATGGAGATTCCCGAAAGGGGAATGAACACGACCGTCATGATCAGGCCGGTGAGAAGGTACCCTCGGGTCGGATAACGGTCGGCCATGTACCCGACAAACGGCTGCACGATAAAGGCCAGCATCCGGTTGACACCGGCGATGACGCCCACAGCGGTCATGGAGAGCCCCATCTTCTCAACGAAAAGAGGAAACAGGGGCGTGGTGAACGAACTGTAAAAATCACCCGTGAAGTGCACCAGGGTCAGGGCGGCCAGTATCTTGATATTGGCTTTTGCGGAGGGCATCACGAAGTACAACCGATCCTTATCGAAAGTGGGAATTTTTTATGCCATGAAGGGGCTGTCCAGCGCGATCCCGGCATCAGTGGCGGCACTATAGGGACCGTCCCGGGGGACGTCAACCGGTTTTACCGATCGAATTTATAAATCGGGAGGGAAAGGTATTCAGACGTTGTCCGGCAAGGATATCTGCAACCAGCACCGCAGGCACTGATCGGCCACGCCATCGCGCAACCGCGCTTTATTCACGGGAATCAGGCCGACTCGCATGGAGACCTTCTGATCTTCGCCCCACGGCCACCAGGCCACACAGAGAACCAGGTTGTGCAGGGCATAGGAAGTGAACAGCACCTGACCGGGCATGAGCCCGAATTGGCTGTCGACCCACTCGATGATCGAGGCGTTTTCGGGCGGAGTGGAAGTAAAATTCCAATGATGGCGGAACTCTTTGAACAGAGGGAAAAAAACCAGCTCGGCATCCTCTCCTTCGAGAACGACCATGGCCATATGTCGTTTGTCATCCCATCCCCAGGCATAACCCGCCGGGATATTAAGGCATATTTTACGACATATCTCCTGAAAGGGTGCCAGATCCTCCAGTGTAATCTTCATACGGCGTCCTTGCATCCGTCTTCTGTCCGCCCCCGTAGATGACTGCCTCGGGCCTTGTTTTGGTAATATCGGCCCTTTGTTGTGATCCTTGAACCATTTTATTAGCGCCGCACCCTTCCGACACTGGCGCCACGTTCGGTGTTTCCTCTTGAAGCTGATCCCATTATCTGCAAATGTTCCGGTGATGCTGGCCCTCGATGGCCATGTAAAAAATCGTTGCCAGGAGCGTCCCGATGATCCGAGTGACCTGGACCGGTGCCGCCGGTCTCCAATTTGAAACCGGCCAACAGACCATCCTCATCGACCCCTATCACACACGGGTGGGCATTTTTCATACCCTGACCCGCGTCATTTTACCGGACGAAGCGGCCATCTCCACCCATCTGCCCGATATGGAACAGATCGATGCGATTGTTGTGAGCCACACCCATTCGGACCATGCCCTGGATGTGCCTTATATCGCCGGTCATTGCGACTGCACGGTGGTGGGCAGCGCCTCGTTGAACACGTTGATGGAACTCAACGGCCTGCCGAATCGGGTACGGGTCTGTTCCGGAGGGGAGACGGTGCCGCTGGGCGAGAGTGCGGCGGTCACCATGGTGCCAACGGCCCATGGTCTCGTGGCGATGGGAAAGGTGCCCTTTCCGGGAGAAATTGGGACCGACAGTTGCCTGCCCATGAGAGCCAGCGGCTATCGCGTGGGAACGGTATTCGCCCCCAAACTCGTCATCCACGGCAAAACCTTCATCCATGTGGGCAGCGCCAATTTCATCGACGCCGAAATGGCGGGGCACACCTGTGATGTGCTCTTTCTATGCGTGCCGGGCTGGAAAAAGCGCCAAGGGTATCCCCGGCGGCTGATCGAACGGGTCCGACCGCAAACCGTGGTCCTTTTCCATCATGACGATTTTTCTAAGCCCCACATCAAGGGAACCCGCACCAGAAGCCTGCCGTTTACGGATATCAAGGGGATGGTGAAGACGATCGAGAGGAATTTTCCTGAGCTCAGGGTCATGGTTCCGGATGTTTATGACACCCTCGAGTTTTGAAAACCCCGAAACCCCGTTGTGGCCGGATGAACAAAAAAAGATGGACCTGCAGCCTGTTGCAAATCCATCTCGATGGGTCTGTGAACCGTTTTCGGTCGCGGTGCACCCGACGTGAACCGGGTCGCTATGATGCCAGATGGTTGAACCTCACGCCGTCTTGATGACGCGACCCGATTTGATACAGTTGGTGCAAACCAGGATCTTTCTGGGACGACCATCCTTGAGGGCGCGAACGCTCTGCAAGTTGGGCTTGAAACGACGTTTGGTGACGTTGTGGGCGTGGCTGACATTGCTTCCCACCATCGGCTTCTTTCCACAGATTT
This sequence comes from Desulfatitalea sp. UBA4791, assembly GCA_002402905.1. Lineage (GTDB taxonomy): Bacteria > Desulfobacterota > Desulfobacteria > Desulfobacterales > Desulfosarcinaceae > Desulfatitalea. Next base: position 9,233 of record DHGT01000050.1, read on the forward strand.
CGCATACTCTGGCCATTGGATCTCTCCGCTACGCTCGATATCATCAATTAAATTCAAATAGATTCACCGGGGTCGATCAACCCGCGGTATACGCCGGTCGGGTCTGCCGGTCTAGCTCGATAGACGAATTTGGTTTCATACCCTCTTTTAAGGGTGCTGTAAAGCTCTTTTTTGGATGCCATCCCCCGGAGCCGGGCCTGTGTTTCTGGGATTAAGGGGATTTCTCGTCCACCGGCTGGTAGGCTTCACACGCGGCGATATACAGAAGAGCCTCACGATGAAATCCGACGTCCGGGTATTCGTTGATCACCGCACGGAATCGTTCCAGGGCGGCCGCGTAAACACCATGGCGAAAATAGTACCGGCCCACGTAAAATTCATTGCCCGCCATGCTCATGAAGCAATGGTGGATATTGTTTTGGGCCTTCAATGCATAGGGATCATTGGGAAACTGACCAATGAGGCGACGAAACGTTTCCAAGGCCTTGCGAGCCGGGGTTTGATCCCGATCGATGGAATCGATCTTCTCGAAATAGCACATACCGATCTGGAAAACCACATACGGCGTCGCTTCGTTGCGGGGGTGAAGGCGCTCGAACTCTTCGTAGGCGGCCACGGCCTCAGGATATTCCTGAAGGTGGTAATGCGCATCGGCGATTTTCAATTCAGCCAGGATGGCATAGTTGCTGAAAGGATACCAATCCTTGAGCTGACCGAAAGCTTCTATGGCCCGCTTGTAGTTTCCTTTGTCATAGGCTTCGACGCCTTCCTGGATCAACTCTTCGGCCCGCTTTTCCTGGCCGTCCTTTCCAAACCAGGCACAGCCGGAGCAGACCATCATGGCCGCCATCAGAGAAATTGCGAGAAACCGTGTCGCCTTCATGGCGATCAAAGAATATTCTTGAGGGTGTCTTCCAGTTTGGTCTTGGCAACCATCCCGGTGATCTGGTCCACCACCTTGCCCTCTTTGAAGAAAATCAGGGTGGGAATGGCCTTGATACCGAACTTGCCTGGCGTGACTGGATTGTCATCTACATTGCATTTCGTGAATTTCACTTGGTCGCCATAAGTTCCGGCCAGATCTTCAATCAACGGGCCGATGGCTTTGCACGGCCCGCACCATGGCGCCCAAAAGTCAACCACGACGGGTTTGTCAGACTTTAAAATTTCGCTGTCAAAACTGCTGTCACTGATTTCCACGATCCCTTTAGCCATAGCGTTATCGTCCTTTCTATCAAGGCGTTCGTTTGAGAAAGCCAAAAATAATATGAACCCCCGGGGTTGTCAACACGCACACCGGCTTTAATCCAGGTGATCGGTCCGACCCGCTACTCGGGCTCGGAAAAGGTGTTGGCCCACGCACAGGCTTTTCGATAGGCCTCCTCCAGGTGATCCGAGGGGATCTTCAAAGCTTCGGCCAGACGCCCGACCAATGCCCAAAGGCCTTTCTCGTAGTTTTCCACTAAGGCGAGGTATCCGATCAGTTCGCCCCTCCGATCGGACAGGGCATTTTTGATGCTTTCAGAAAGAGGCAGCTCTTTCATCACCCGAGCCATGGGCTGATCGACAATGGCGTCGATCAGCGAGAACATGCCGAGGGTAAACAACTCACCGGGATCGCAGCGCTGATCGGCCAATGCACCCAGCAATTCACAAAACTTGCCGCGGATGCACGAAACCCGAATCAGTTCGTCCGGTTTGCCCTTGGCAAGGTTGGACATGGCGATCAGGGAGACGAATCGGCGGATTTCCGCCTCGCCCATATAGACCAGGGCCTGCTGGATGGAGGTGATCTGCCTGGCCTTGGCAAAAAAGGCTGAGTTGATATATTTCAATAGCTTATATGAGAGGCTCACATCCGGAGCGATCAATTTCTCCAGTGTGGAAAAATCAAAATCGGCCCGGTTCACTGCGGCCATGATCTGCAACAGGTTCAGCTGGGCCGCGGCAATCTGCTTGCCCTTGACCAGCTGGGGTTTGCAGAAAAAAAACCCCTGAAAATAGTCGAACCCCATCGCCTTGGCCTGTTCGAACTCCTGGTATGTTTCGATTTTTTCGGCGAGCATGTTCAATCCGTTGCGACGGGGAATCTGTTCAAGATAGGAGGCGATCTGGTCAGTAGATGATAGCCTGAAATCGAACTTGATGATGTGGGCCAGATCGATCAGGGGTTTGAGTTCAGGGGTATAGGCAAAATCGTCCAGGGCCAGCGTGCAGCCTTTTTTGACCATCTCCTGGCAGGCGGCGATCAATTCCGGAGTAGGGCGAACAGTTTCCAGTATCTCTATGACGGTTTCTCCGGTGGGCAACAACAGAGGAATCTTTTTGACCAGCAGGTTCTCAGTGAAGTTGATGAAGGATTTTTTGCCGCCGCTCAAGGCATCGATTCCGATGTTGAAAAAGGTGTTGCCCAAGACGGTCGAAGTGGCGGTGTCTCCGTCTATTTCGGGTGAAAACCGCGCCGTGGCATCCCTGAAGAGTAATTCATATCCGAATATTTTTTTCCGACGGTTGAAAATCGGCTGTCGGGCAACGTAGGCGTCCATGATCTCATTCATCCATTGGATATCCGGTTGAATATCCGGTTCAACACCCGTTCGAATCTTGAATCAATATCGGTTGACGGTTGGAAAACTTAAACCCGTCGGTAACCAGGGCCTTTGACACCCGCCGCCGGGTCTGATAGCCATGGGCCGACAGTCATTTCGGTGGCAGGCGTGCCGAACCACGTCATCTTTTATGATCAGGAGTCCTACGATGGAAAAGAAAATTCGGATCGGCGCCATGATTTCTGGCGGAGGCACCAATCTGCAGGCGATCATCGACGCCTGCGAATCGGGCATGATCGACGGCGAGATGGTCTTCGTGGGGTCGGACAATCCGAATGCGGCGGGCCTCGGGAGGGCCCAACGGCATGGCATTCCGAGCTTCGTGGTCGATTACGGTGCGATCATTCAAGAGTACAAGGAGCCCCCAGAACGGCTGAACATACCGTCGGATTTCGACATCGACGACATCATCAAAAAACAACACCTGTTCAAACCGGACGGGAAAAGTAAAACGGTGGAACGGTTCTTGACCACCCGCGCCGTCGCCGAGGCCCAGCTCCTGGAAAAAATGGCCGCCCACCCGGTGGATCTACTGGTCCTGGCGGGGTTCATGCGCAATCTGACGCCCTACTTCATCGACCGCTTCAATACCGGTCCGGATCGTCCCCGCATCATGAACATCCATCCGGCCCTGCTGCCGGCTTTCCCCGGCGTGGACGGTTATGGCGACACCTATCGGTATGGATGCAAGGTGGGCGGCTGCACGGTTCATTTCATCGATTATGGCGAGGATTCCGGTCCGATCATCGGCCAGCGCTGTTTCTCCATCGCGGAAGAGGACACGCTCGACACGATCAAGCGCAAGGGGTTGGAACTGGAGTGGCAGCTCTACCCGGAGTGCATCCAGCTGTTCGCCGAAAACCGTCTGCAGACAATCGTATTGACCCATCGGCTGGACAATGGGCAGGTGGTTCAGCGGCGGGTGGTCAAAATCGTCGAGCAGGCGTAAAACCGGTTGCTATCAGGATCACAGCAGCTGCATCATCATGGGAAAGGCCACAAAAGTGCCCGCGGCGCTGCCCAGATTGGTAAAGGCGACCACCAGCAGAATGCGCGTGACCTTGTTGCTCCAGAAACCACGCAGTGACTGGATATCCTCTTGGAGGTGCTCGAAGTCCTTCACCTGGGGTTTGCGCGAAAAGGCTTCCACCAGGCCCGAAACCCAGCCGGCAGCGATCATGGGATTCAAGGAGGTCAGGGGGGCCGCCAACATGGACGAAAGAATCGTCATGGGGTGAGCCCAGGCTGCCAGCGCGCCCAGGCCGGCCAGCAGGCCATTGGCGCCGATCCACCACATCACCATGCCGGTGCCGACCTCCGACCCGCCCCAGAAAAAACCATAGGCCATCAAAGCAACGATGATTGCGGGAATGCCCCATTTGAAGAGGGTGCCCAGACGCCCCTTGGGCGGCAGAGTTTCCAGCTCCCCGAGCTCCAATGGCTGGGACCAGTATTTCAATATGCCCGGCACATGGCCGGCGCCCACCACGGCGACGATCTTTTGACCGGGTGCGGTGCGGATTTTGGCGGCCAGGTATTGATCGCGCTCGTCGATCAGCGTCTTGCGAATGGTGGGCAGGGAACGCCCCACTTCGGCCAGGATCGTCTCGAGCATGTCCTGCTGTTTCAGACGCTCCACCTCTTCGGCGCCGATGTCGTCCACATCCCCGAAAGAGAGTATCAGCTGGAAAATCAATTTGATGCGAGCCCACCAGCCCATCTGGCGCCAGGTGCGCGAAAGGGTGACGCGCACGTCACGGTCGGCCAGATGAACGGCCGCCCCGATCGCCTCGGCCGACTCGATGGCCTGAATCATCTCCTGTCCGGGACGAATGTCCAGTTTGGCGGCGATGCGTTTTTGAAAAGCGGCCAGGATCAGGTTGGAAAGCAGCAGAAACGACTTTTTTTCCCGGATCACCTTGACGATGTCCATCTGCTGCCAGCTGTCCTTCTGTCGCAGGGTTTGGAAGCGCCCGGCACACAGCTCGACACACACCGTGTCGGGCCGCTCCTGGTCGATCACAGATTGCACCAGCGCCACACTCTGTTTGGAAACATGGGCCGTACCCACCAGGAGAATCTCCTTGCCTTCATAGGCAAGGCGATGAACGGGATCAGTGTTGTTTTTCGAATCCATCGATATTATAGGTAACCTTTTGTGCGTTTATTGGCGTGCACGTCCGGGGGAAGGCATCGGCGGAAACTCCATCGGCCGGCAGGCAAAGCCGGATCAATATATACGCTTAAAGAGAGATGTCAACGGCATCCAGGAGGCATCACAGGGCCCCGTCAAAGTCGCGCAA
>DHGT01000032.1 GCA_002402905.1 Desulfatitalea sp. UBA4791
GCCGGGTTTAATGAATGACATTCAGTTAGAATCGCTGCACCGCTTTTCCCCGACTTGCATTTTGACCGGACAATAGTTATAAATGGTGGGTTTTCGGCTCATTATCCGAACACGATAAATCTCTGGAAAGGGGTTGCAGACGATGGCGGCCGAATTTCCACCAAGGAGTATGTCTGATGCCAATTTATGAATATCAATGTAAAAAATGCGGCCACGAATTTGAACAGCTGGTGATCGGCCAGGATTGCCCGGCATGCCCGGAATGTGAAAGCAAAGAGGTGTGCCGTCTGATGTCCTGTTGCGGGTTCGTTTCCAAAGGTGCCGGCGGCCAGACGATCGCGTCCTCGGCCTCGGCCTCCTCCTGCAGCGGATGTTCGGCCTCGAGCTGCGCAGGTTGCGGCCACTGATGAAATCTCCCCTGCGTATCGGGACCCGGGGGAGCCAGCTGGCACTTTGGCAGGCGCGCTGGGTCCAGGCGGCCATTACTCGTGACCAGCCGGACATCTCCGTAGAGCTGGTCATCATCAAAACCCAGGGCGACAAGATTCTCGACGTGCCGCTGGCCCAGGTCGGGGGCAAGGGGCTTTTCGTCAAAGAGATCGAGGAGGCCCTCCTGGAGGGCCGGATCGACCTGGCCGTGCACAGCATGAAGGATATGCCCGCCGAATTGCCGGCGGGACTTGCGATTGGTGCGATTCCGGCCAGGGAGAATCCACACGACGCCTTCGTTTCCGTGCGACATGCAGCCCTGGACGATCTGCCCGATGGCGCCCGGGTGGGCACCAGCAGCTTGCGTCGGGCCGCCCAACTCAAACACCAGCGGCCCGATCTGACCATCGTACCGTTGCGCGGCAACCTGGACACGCGCCTGAAAAAGCTGGAAACCACGGACCTGGACGCCATCGTCCTGGCGGCGGCGGGGCTGCTGCGGCTCGGTCTGAGCGAGCGGATTACCGGCTATCTGGATTCCGAACACATGCTGCCGGCCGTTGGCCAGGGCGCCCTGTGTATCGAGACGCGCGACGACGATCCCCTTGTGGGGCCGATTGTGGGGCAACTCGACCATGCGGACACGCGCCATGCCGTGCAGGCCGAACGCGCTTTCTTGAAGCGCCTGGAAGGCGGCTGCCAGGTTCCCATTGCCGGCCATGCAACGACCGCCGGCAACCGGGTCGAACTCCGCGGGTTGGTGGCCGATATCGACGGCCGCCGCATCATCAAAAACACACGCTCCGGTCCGGTCGAAAGCGCGGAGCAACTGGGGCGCGCCCTGGCCGAAGATCTTCTGGCCAAAGGCGCGGACCACATATTGGAAAGTTTGCAATCCCATGGCTGACAACGCCCACTCCGGGAAGGTCTACCTCGTCGGTGCAGGCCCCGGTGATCCGGAACTGCTGACCCTCAAAGGCCAACGGTGCATTGCCCGTGCCGATGTGCTGATCTACGACTACCTGGCGGCCAGGACCTTGCTGACCCATGCCCGTCCGGATTGCGAATGCATCTATGTGGGCAAAAAAGGCGGGGACCACACCCTCACCCAGGAAGGCATCAACGCTCTTCTGGTGGAAAAGGCGCAGTCCGGACGCGTGGTCACCCGGCTGAAGGGCGGCGACCCGTTCATCTTCGGTCGTGGCGGGGAAGAAGCCGAAGTGCTTCATGCCGCGGGCATCGATTTCGAAATCGTGCCCGGCGTCACCTCGGCCATCGCCGCGCCGGCCTATGCGGGTATTCCCTTGACCCACCGCCAGTTTACCAGCACCGTGGCCTTTGTGACCGGCCATGAAGATCCCACCAAGTCCGGTTCCGACATCGATTGGCCCTCCCTGGCAAAAGGGATCGGCACCCTGGTCTTTCTGATGGGCGTCAAGAACCTGCCCCATATCGTGGCGCAGCTGCGCCGGCACGGCCGGCCGGCCGACACCCCGGTTGCCCTGGTCAGATGGGGCAGCACCACCCGGCAACGCACCGTTACCGGAAACTTGGACGACATCGTCGAGCGGGCGCGCGCTGCCGGCATGAAGGCCCCGGCCATCATCGTCGTCGGCCAGGTGGTGCGGCTGCGCGAGACGCTGCAATGGTTCGAAAAACGGCCCCTTTTGGGAAAAAGAATCGTTGTCACGCGCGCCCGGGCCCAGGCCAGCGACCTGGTGCAACGGCTGAACGATTTGGGGGCCGACTGTATCGAATGCCCCACCATCCAGGTGGTGCCTCCGGAAAATTGGACGGCATTGGATGCGGCCCTGCAACGACTGGCACAATATGGCTGGCTGGTCTTTACCAGCGTCAACGGCGTCGACGCTTTTTTCCAGCGTCTCTTCGAAACCGGCCGGGATGTCCGTATGCTGGGCCATCTGCGCACGGTCGCCATCGGACCGGCGACCGCCCAACGACTTCGGCGATACGGCCTGACCACCGATATTCTACCCGACACGTATCAGGCCGAATCTGTGGTGGAGGCCTTTTCCCGACAGCCGATCGACGGCCAACGCATCCTTCTGCCGCGCGCCATGGAAGCCCGCACCGTGCTGCCCGAATCCCTGACTGCCATGGGCGCGGTCGTGGATGAAATCGCCGTCTACCGAACCGTGCAATCCACCGAAAATGCCCCCCTTCTTTTGGAGGCACTCCAGGCGGGAACCGTCGACATGGTCACCTTCACCAGCTCCTCCACGGTCAAGAACTTCAAAGCCTTGCTGCCCGAAGGGCTCGATCCAGCCATTCTGGAAAGGGTGGCCGTGGCCTGCATCGGCGACATCACGGCCGAAACGGCCAAAGCACTCGGCTTCCGCGTCGATCTGGTCGCCCCAGTCTTCACCATCGAAGGTCTGAGCGACGCCATCCTGCACTATTATCATTCGGCGAAATCGGCTTAAACGGTTCGAATTCTGTAATGGATTAAAACGGGTTGACCCTGCCCACCAAAAAATTATATTTTTAAACAACCCTTACGATCCGACTTCGTCTCGAACCGACACCTCGGGCGGCCACTTTCCCCAGGCCGCCGCGTAGCGGTTTCATTGCCAAACCAGAGCACTTTTCAGGTTCGGAGAAGCCATGCATGCCTATACGGACAAACTGCCCGAATTCGTCGACGTGTTGCGCACGATGATGGATACCATCATGACCAATACCGTCCTCGTCGGCCAGGTGCCCGCCCCCACCTTTGAGGAGCAGGCCAGGGTCGACCTGTTTCTCGAACGCCTCTCGGAGTTTGGCGTCGACGAATGCACCACCGATGGATTTTTCAACCCCATCGGAATCCTTCAGGGCAGCTCCCGCAGCCAGCCGCCCATCTTTGTCGTGGCCCACATGGACTCGCCTTTCGGCAAAGAGGTGGATCATCACTACACGGTCGGCAAAAATACCATCACCGGCGCGGGGGTGCTGGACAACGCCCTGGGCGTCGGTGTGCTCCTTTCCCTTCCTGAAATCTTTCGCAAACTTGATCTCCGCTTCGAGTCGGACATCATTCTGGCCGGTGTCATCCAATCCATCGGCAAAGGCAATCTGCGGGGCATCCGCCACCTGCTCAAGTCCTGGTCGACCCCCATCCGCGGTGCGGTCTGCGTCGAAAGCGGCGAATTGGGCCGCTTAAATTACTACTCGGATGGGATGATCCGATGCGAAATAACCTGCCATGTGGATCCGGCCCAGGAGCGTTCCCAGCGGTTCTTTCCCAATGCGATCCTGATTCTCAACGAGGTGATCAACCAGATTATGGCCCTGCGCCTGCCGCTGAAACCAAGGACCAAAATCATCTTCGGCACCATCCAGGGCGGCCTGAAACACGGTCAGATCGCTCACGAAGCCACCCTCGGACTGGAGATCAGAAGCGATGCGGACACCATGGTCAAGGAGATATACGGCGACATCCGTGATATCGTCAACGGACTGCGCCATGAATACGAGGTGGAGCTGATTCTGGAAAGAGTCAGCAACCAACGGGCGGCCAGCCTCAGGTACAACCATCCGTTGGTGAAGGCCGTCTTGGGTATCATGAAAACCCTGGGGCTGGAACCGTTCAGCGAGCCCAGCGAATCCGAGCTTTCCATCTTTTTATCGCGCCAGATCCCCGCCGTCACTCTCGGCATCACTCGCGGGGAAGGCTACCAGCAAACGGATGCGACCATGCAGATCGAACCGATGTTCAAAGGGATCGCCCAGATTCTCGGCACGATCATGGCCATCGACGCGGGGGCGTGCGATGGGTAGACGACTGGAAAATGCACGGTGAGAAGCATATGAATCGCACCTGGATCAAAACCAACACCTTCCATCACAAGGATTTTTGCGACCTGAACCACCTGGTCGCGCTCAAACGACGCAAAGGATTGAAGATCTCCTTGTGTCTGCCGACACTCAACGAAGAAAAAACCATTGCCAAGGAGATCGTCATTTTTAAGTCGGAATTGATGTCGCGCCATCCGCTGCTGGATGAAATCGTCGTCGTGGATTCGGGCTCCACGGACGACACCCGCGATATCGCGCGCACCTATGGCGCCGATGTCTACCGGGCCGCCGATATCCTGCCGCACCTGCCGCCCTACACCGGTAAAGGCGAGAACCTCTGGCGGGCCCTTTACGTCACCCAGGGAGATATCATCGTCTATCTGGATGCCGACATCAAAAACATTCACCACCGTTTCGCATATGGACTCATCGGGCCGCTCCTGGTGAATGACCATATCAAATACACCAAGGCGTTCTACGACCGCCCCATCGCATCGGTGGACAAAACCATCCGGCCGACCGGCGGCGGAAGGGTGACCGAACTGGTCATTCGGCCGCTCTTCTCCTTGTTCTTCCCTGAACTGACCCAAATTCTTCAGCCGCTTTCCGGAGAGTACGCCGGATTCCGGGAAGTATTCGAACAGCTTCCCTTCCCCATCGGATATGGCGTGGAAACCAGCATGATACTGGACATCTACGAAAAATGGGGTTTGGATATCATGGCGCAGGTCGATCTGGAAAAGCGGATCCACCGCAACCAGGACACCAAGGCGCTCGGAAAGATGGCCTTCGCCATCCTGAAGACCTTCATCAACCGTAAAATCTCCTTGGGCATGATCGATCTGAAAGAGGAACTGCACGACGAGATGATTCAATATCGTCTCGTAAAGGGGGCCATAGAGCCGGACATCGTGCAAATCAAGGGGGTTGAACGACCACCGATCATCGAACTGCCCGAATACCGTGCGAAATACCATCCGCCAGGGGCGGCCCGCTAAAGAAAAGGTCACTAAATCGAGCGATTATCGGCTTGCCTCGGGGCAGGGAGTGTGTTAAATATCCTTGATAAAAGTAAAAATGTGACAATGGGGCTTATCAGTGGGTCGAGTTTGCCTGTGCATTGAAGTGATGCTGGGGTTTTCCTGCGCTTCCAGTGATCCGAAGTTGAAATGACGAGGTTGTCCATGGAGCGGATCGTTGAACCAATCCCATCTCTCCCACCAGATACAGAAGTCGGTCGTGAAGAAAAACGCCAGGTGGCGCGGCCGGAGCCTTTTGACGACCCTTTCGATGCGTCTCTGCCCGAGAAACAGATCAGCCGGCGGCAACTGATCAACAAACTGAACAGTCTCAATTTTCAGGACCGGGCCCTGAGCGTCGTTTTTCAACACCGCGAATACGCGAGGACCCTTACGCTTCAAGCATATCCCCTGCCCTGCCAGGGTGCCCGCCTGGTGTGCCGGTGGGATAAAGAGATCGATTTCGACGTGCTCGTCGAGTCCTACCGCTTTCAGTGCCTGCATGTGTTCAAGGGCCAGCAACTGATCAAGGTGCAGGCACAGGTCAACGCCATCAACGAACGTCAGATCATTCTGACGCTGCCGGAAACCTGCATCGAAATCAGCACGCAGAAAATTCATCGTCATCAATGCCGCCAGGTGGCGGCCTATCTATTCCAAAACGGCGCAACCTACTTCGGCAGCCTGTTGGATTACGGCGCCGCTCAATTTCGGGTCAGCGTCACCACCACCCCGCCCCAAACCTTCGGGTGGATCGAAGTCGATCTTCCGGTTACCATCGTCTTTACCAAGAATAATCGGACGCTTTACTCGGGCGAATGCCGTATCGTCCGCCACGACGGAGGGGTGGATACCCGCCATTTTACCTTGGAGCCGATGCAGCGTCAGATGCGTCGTTTTCAGTGCCGGGAGTTTCGCAGCACCCGACATCAGTTGACACCCCCACCGGATGTCTCTTTCGAACACCCGCTGTTCGGTAAAACCATCGATTTGAAAGTCCATGACATTTCAGGTTCCGGTTTCTCTGTGGAAGAAGATGCGTCCTCCACCGTTCTGCTGCCAGGGCTCATCATCCCCGACATGAATTTGATCTTCAGCGACGGCAACACCTTGCACTGCATCGCCCAGGTCGTCTATTGCCTGGTTCAGAACGGTGCGCGACATCCCGTGGTGCTCTCGGGACTGACCATTCTGGACATGGCCGTCGAAGATCATATCCGGCTGCTGGGGTTGATGCACCAGGCCACCGATTCGCATGCCTACGTCTGCAAAAAGGTGGATATGGAAGCCTTATGGGATTTCTTCTTTGAAACCGGTTTCATTTATCCGGAAAAATATGAATTCATCCAGGCCAACAAGGAAAAAATCAAAGCCACTTACGAAAAGCTCTATAATCAAAACCCGAGTGTGGCCAGCCACTTCATCTACCAGAAAGACGGCCGCATCCTGGCGCATACCGCCACCGTGCGCTTCTACGAATCTTCGTGGATGCAGCACCACCACGCGGCCATACGAAGTGCCGGCAACCGGGGCGGATTGATCGTTCTCAATCAGAGCGGCCGGTTCATCAACGAGTCCCATCGGCTTTACTCCATGCATATGGATTACGTGTTTTGTTACTTCCGACCGGACAACAAGTTTCCCTATCATGTCTTCGGGGGAGCGGCCCGCAATATTCGTGACCCCAAAATCTGTTCCCTTGACCCGTTCGCCTATTTTCACTACCGCAAGCAACCCGGGGCACACACCGCACTGCCCAGCCGCTGGCAGCTGACCCCGGTAAAAGAAGAAGACCTGAAAGACTTGCAGACCTTTTACGAAAATCATTCCGGCGGATTGATGTTGCAGACCCTGCACCTGAGTCCGGAACGTTTCGATTGCAGCGGTGTGGTCGAAACCTATCACCGTATCGGTTTGAAAAGGGAGCGCCATCTGCTGGCCTTGCGCTATCGGGATAAACTCAGCGCGATTATCATGGCCAATGTGACGGACCTCGGGTTGAACATGTCGGAACTGACCAATTCCATCAGCATCCTCGTCATCAACGGAAGATACTTGACGCAGGATATCATCCAGGCGATCGCCGACGAACTGTCGCACCATTATGAAAACAGTGAGATTCCCATTTTGTTATATCCCCTGCAGACGGCAGAGCAGATCGGCATCGATATGGAGAAAAACTACACGTTGTGGGCTTACGATACCCGGAACCTCGACCCCTACTTCAGGTTTTTGAAGCGCCTGCTGAAATACATCCAGCATTAGCGATTTCAGGCCCGAGCGAAAATTATCTCTGATGGCAGAAGGTCGGATCTCAACGGACGCCCGCCTTTGCAACTCGACAGGGAAATTTCAGAACGGTGTCTTGAATATCCGTAAAAACACGTCCGAAGATCAGGGGAAGGTTCAGGCGGCGTGATAATCCATCGACCGACCCGAATTCTGTTGAGGCTCCTGGGATTGATAAAGCTCCCATAACTGCAGAAAGGCGTTTTCAAAGGAACGCGCCTCCACGTACTTTCGCGCTTCAGCTCCCATTTCCAAGCGCCGCTGACGGTCCCCGACCAGGGTCCGCATGGCGGCCATGAGGCTCTCCAAGTCGTCCGCCCTGCAGACCAGGCCTGTCTTTCCGTCGATGATATTCTCACACGGCCCGCCCTGGTCGCTGACCACCACGGGAAGACCCGATGCCTGGGCTTCGAGCACCACATTGCCGAATGTGTCGGTGGTGCTGGGGAAGACAAAGAGGTCGGCCGAAGCATACACCGCGGCCAGGCTCTCGCCGCTCAGGTATCCGGTAAAACAGCACGGCAGTCCCTTCATTGCAGCCTGCATCTCCTTCAGGTAGGGACCGTCGCCCACAACGATCAGCTGTACCCGTTCGCCGTTTGCAACCATCCGTCTGAAGGCCTCGGCAAGGAGATGCAAATTCTTCTCCTTGCTGACCCGGCCGACATAGAGCAACCGGGTGCCATCGGGTAGTGGGAACCTCGTTTTTGAAGATGCCGTTGCGCTTGACCGGATTGAATCGTTCGACATCGATGCCCCGCGGGTAGAGCTGGATCTTTTTGAGGTCGAGGCCTTTGGCGCACAATTCGTCCTTGGTGCTCTGGTATTGTGATCACTGATGGTCACATGGCTCATGCCCCGGCTCTTGGCGATCTGGTAAAGTCGCAGCGGCTCGGTGAAACTCTCCGGACAGCCCAGTTTTTTCAAAATCCATTGGCTGGGTCTCTTCGAGAATTTGGAATGTACGTGCAGATCGATGCGCATGGTGTCTCTCCTTTTCCGATTCATCATGGCATCGTTTTTAGCGCCGCAATGGTTAAGGCAGGATTAGCGCTGTGATAGAATTTGATAAGCCGGCCGCTTTTTGAAACGGTCGAGCCGTCGCGTATCCATCGGCTTGCGACCGTCGAAAAGATCGCAGGCGAGGTAATAGCGCATCCTTGAGCGCCGCTGTTTTCGAGTTCGGGTCAGGACTTGAAACCGTCGATGTGATCGGCGCACAATCCCTATCCTATTGTCCCGTTCATCGTACGCAATCGTTAGTAACGGATGAGCGCAGGGTTTGCTTTATGTGAGGAGGCACACTGTCCTAACATTTTTCTAACATTGCCTTGCTATAAGGTCAGAGATTCTGGGAAAGACACCCAATCGTCGTCTATTCAAGACGTTGGGGAAATTGCCAATGGGCAAACGTACCGGAGGCGAATCCGATCCGTCAGGGGAGATGTTGCTATGTTGTCGTCATCATTGAGTATCGCCGAGTTCTTTGAGAAAGCCAAGGGCCACTCGTACCAGGAGATTATCCACATGGCCGACAGGGAAGCCACCGAGGTGGAACGTCTCTATTACAAAACGTGCCGCAACGATCAGTGTGAAGACATCATACAATATATCAAAAACTTGAAAGATTTTATCCTCTACATGCGCCATGGCATTCGAACCCGACGCACGCGTCACTTCAACCTGCAGCCGTTCAAGCGCACTCGCCTGGAACAATGAGAACAGTTTATGCCCTGCCCCGGCTCCCCTGCCGCTGGCTGCGCCGGTTTTGCGGCAGGCCGGATAACCCTCTTTAAAAAAAGGAAATCCGCCTGGCGGCAGTAGGTTTATTAATGATCAATCCATCCCCCGGGCCATTGCCCCGTTTTGTCCATCGTGTTAGTTTTCAATGAGTTTATGGTGAGAAATTCGTTAGCACACATGGCTGCACACCACCCACCCGGCCCGGCGTTGCGTGTCGAAAGTCGCAACAGCCGTCGCGTGGAGGCGTGCAGCAAGAATTCGGGGCACATTGATGCGGAACGGCGGAAGAAAAACCCATCGGAAAATCATCTGCGGCCTGGTGCTGCTCGGGATGGGTTTGCCGATTCTACTGGCCGTGGCGGCCACCACGGGCCCCGCCAGCCCAAGCGGCCACCAGATCCATATCGCATTCGGTTTCCACGTCAATCTCTACCACTCGTTCCGCAACGACACCAATGATGAAAGCGGCTTCGGCAAAGACATCCGCATTATCCGCCACATCATCGACACGCTGGACCGTTTCAACGCGCGGGGCATCCCCGTCAAAGGCGTCTGGGATTTCGACAATCTCTTCTCCCTGCAGGAGCTGCTCCCCAAGTATGCGCCCGATATTATCGCGGCCATTCGAAGGCGGGTACAATCCAACGGTGATGAAGTCATTCTCATGTCCTACAACAACGGTCTGGTTTCCGCCATGACCGAGCAGGAGCTCGAAGACGCCGTTCAATGGGCCATCTCCAACCCCTGGCAGAGCGGTGTAAAGGACCTCTTCGGCAGCTATACCCCCATCGTGCGCCCTCAGGAGATGATGACCACACCGGGCAATTTCTCGATCTACCGACGGCACGGCATCCATGCCGCGGCCCTCTATTACAGTGCCACCCCTTTCGACGCCTTCCGGGTCTTTTCGCGCCGGTTGACCCGCGTCGAAGCCCACAATCCGATCCGCTACCACCACCCCCAAACCCTGGAAGAGATGGTCATCGTGCCGACCTACCACTTCGGGGACCTGGTGGAACACGTGAGCCTGAAAAATTGGGTCCACGAACTGCGCCGCCTGCAAACCGACGGCGAATTCCAACAGGATGCGCTGATATTCATCAATTACGATGCCGACTCGGGGTTGTGGCAGGGCGTCGACCTGCCCTGGCCTTTGGGCTGGCTGCCCAACACCGACGGCCTGGCCGGTCTGTGATCAGGGGCGGATTTCGATCCAACACGAATTGTCGATTGCATATCAGGCAAAGGTAACGTCTCTTGCCGCCCTTGATGTGGCCGTATCCGTAAATGGCGTCGGAAGCACAGTGGGGGCAACGCACGTTCTGAATCATCGATCGACCTTTCGTCTTTCATACCTTCTATTTTTCCACAGAGATGTTAGCGAAACGTAAGAATTGTGTCAGGAGTTGATCAGTTGGAGCAGCCTTTACAAAAAATGGCGGAAACAGCCGAATCGATGAAGCATGCAATTGTTCATAAAATGTTCATAACTCGATGATCCACCTGAATTTTCAAGGAATTCCGAAAACTCAATTTCTTCCCCAATTACGAAGAGTTGTAGGGTGGCGCGCAAAAAAGCCATACAATACCTATCGTTATTCAAATGGGGCCTGCATGCCGCCTAAAGAACCCTAACCCCGATCTACAGGTGTTGACTTCAGGCGACCTTTGCGCAAGAGGATTGCAGCAGGGTTGCCCATCTACCCCATCCGCTCCGAATCACCGTTCCAGCGAAAGACGCGCCAACAGGGATAACGCCAAGGCCCTTGGGCATATAACCGTCTCAATCGACAAGCGAGGCCCAGCATGGAGCCAACGCCTTTGTATTACCGACCGAGTAAAAAAGCGCTCAGCATCGGGATCTTCCGCAATCACCGCTGCCCGTATTACGATCGCTGCCTCGAAAAAGCAGCACTTGAAGATCTGTTTCTCGATTGCGGTGCGTGTTGCCTCAAAGACGAAAAGGTGGAAGTGTTTGCAAATATGTACGCTTTACACCACACCGGGTATGAATAATTCGCAGCTTGAGATTTATTGGAACGCATCCAACGACTTTCGGGTACTTTTAGCCCACACATTCGCAAACTTGCCCATCTCCGTTTCCCCGATGGCGGAAGCCGTGGATCGACATGCCGGGCAATAGACTCTAGGGGTGCCGCGACCTGTCCAGCGAAGGAATGTGCGGTGTACTTTCTCGCACCGTGGGCATTTGCACACCACCAAAGATTTGCCGATGGATTCTCTTTCTTGTCTATCAAAATCTTTCTGCATTTCGTCATACTCGTGGGCAATAGGGACTTTGCAACTGAATACTTGCGGCGGCATCGACAGACCCCTTTTGTGGGTCATGAGGTGATTCGGCTTTTCTGTTTTCCGAGATTAATGCACGCCAATTTGTCTGAGGCTAGACGCCGATTATGATCTGGTGAGATGGTCGGAAATCCCCCTTGAAACGATAGCCCACCCCCCTCACGGTCTGGATATAATCACTGCAACCGCCCAACTTGTGTCGCAATCCGACGATCTGGACATCCACGCTGCGATCGGTGACGGCGTAATTGAATCCGCGTATCGCGTCTACGATTTGTGCCCGTGAAAAAGCCCAACCCGGCCGCGAGGCCAGGAAGCAGAGCAGTTCGAACTCTGACAAGGTCAGATCAACCGGACGGCCTTTCACAATGACAGTGTGCCGACGCCTGTCGATGGTAATCCCGCCGCGTTCCATTACCGATTCTTCCGCCACCTTGACCTGGGAAGTGCGCCGAAGGACTGAGCGTACCCGGGCAACCAACACCTTCTAGCTGAAGGGTTTGGTGATATAATCTTCGGCCCCGATCTCCAAACCGGCTACCACGTCACTCTCCTGGGCCATCTAAAATCATCCCGGTGTTTTTGAATGTGCCTCGCGATCAGCACCGATGGTGGCATTTCTTCATCCTTCCACCCTTCAGAAAAAGTGTTACCGCTGTATGAGTAAAGGGTTAGAAATCCGTTGGCGACTCTGTGTCATCCAGAAAATTCATAGCTGCGTTGTGCCACACGAAGGTTGCCATAGGCCCTGTCTTCCGATGCCGATCGATGCCACTCGCTTCTTGCCGAATGATGACTCCACCGTTGACAGGCCTGTAACCTTCCGATATCTATTTGCCTTTGTCCGCCTCCGCCAATGGCCTGTGCATTCGGCCCCCTGTGTCCGAAAAAAATCATTGCTGCGGCAGCGCCGATCGACACGACCAAGTGCCAACCCATGCTGAGCAAGGAAAAATCGATGAACCCGGTAACCGACCCCTATCGCGATATTCCCCTTTTTCCACTGATCAATCCCAGAAGCATCGCCTTTTTCGGCGCCTCCAACCGATTTTCGGCCATGGGCACCAACCAGCTCAATTCGATCCTGGCTCTCGATTTCAAGGGCAGAATTTACCCGGTGCACCCCAAGGAAACGACGGTTCTGGGGATGAAGGCTTACGCCCATGTGGCGGAGCTGCCCGAGGTGCCGGACCTGGCGGTTCTGGTGTTGCCGACCGGCATCGTGACCGAAACGCTGAAAGCATGCGGTGAAAAAGGCATCCGGCACGCCATCGTGGTTTCCGGCGGATTCAACGAGGTGGGCGGCGAGGGCAAGGCATTGGAGCAGGAACTGGTCGCCGTGGCCCGGCAATACGGCATCCGCTTTCTGGGCCCCAACTGCCTGGGCGTGGTCAATCCCCACCACGCGTTCAATGTGACCTTCGCCGCTTTCGAAGGACGCCCCGGGTTCATCGGCATGGCGTCCCAGAGCGGCAGTCTGCTGACCCAGATGTTCGCCTATCTGGAACAATTTCATATCGGCTTTTCCACCGGCATCAGCGTGGGCAATGAAGCGTCGGTGGACATCGTGGATTGCATGGAGTACCTGGCCGCCTGCCCCCACACCCGGGTCATCGGCCTCTACATCGAAAGCATCCGCAGGGGAGAAGCCTTTATAGAGGCCGCCCGGAGCATCGCACCCCACAAACCGATCGTGGCGTATTATGCGGGGGGCTCGGAAGCCGGACGCCGCGCGGCTTTTTCGCATACCGGCGCCATGGCGGGCCCTGACCAGCTGTATGACGGCGTTTTTCGCCAGTGCGGGGTGGTGCGGGCATCGTCGCTCACCGAATTGTTCGATTTCTGCTGGGTACTGGGCGCGTGCACCATACCCTGCAGCCATCGCGTCATCGTCTTGACCCACTCGGGCGGACCCGGCGCCGCAGCCGCAGATGCCTGCAGCCGCAACGGCCTGGCGCTGCCGAGCCTCTCCCGGCAGACCCTCGAACGTCTCATGCCACTGATTCCCAAAACCGGCAGTACCGCCAATCCCATCGATCTGACCTTTTCCCAGGATCCCCTGGCCTATTTCAAAAGTATCCCCGAGGTGCTCCTGGCGGACGACGAAGCCGACGGCCTGCTGGTCTATTGCTTCACTCCCCACCAGAACATGAAACGCATCATGGAAAGCCAAGGGTTGCCTGAAAAGGATATCGATGCCTTCACCCGGGAAACGGCCCGGCAGATCGCCGAACACATGCGGACGCTCGCCGACAACCACGCCAAGGCACTGATCGGATTCACCTACCAGGCGCCCGATATGCCGATCATCGAGCACTTGCTGGCCAGTGGCATTCCGATCCTTCCATCTCCGGAGAGAGGGGTGCGCGCCATGGCCGCCCTGATTCAATACGGCCGCCTGGTGCAAAACCTGACAGCAGGCGACTGAACATATCTTCCCCTTTCAGCCAAAGGGACCATCACCATCATCGGGATCGGCGACATCCATCCGCGCCTAACGTGGAGATCATGAATTTAGCAATGCCATTGAATTAGGGCCTTTGGGTTTCCATGCGGGCGGGGATCAACCCCAGAAGCGCAAAGTTATTCCCGCACCATGGTCGGCGACACCTAAATTTCGCGCATACCGCTATGCTGTTTTTCGCGTACTCGTACACGTACTCGTTCTCGTACTCGTACTCGATGGTTTTGCTTTCGAGGCTTGAAAATGCAAGCTTCGGAGGTATTTTTCGATGACGAGTACGAGTACCGCAGCGCTGAGTACGAGTACGATGTGGACTTATCGGGCCTAGAATTATCTTAGCGCTTATGGGGATCAACCCCACCCCTGCACCACCCGCTTGCAGAAAATAAATCTAATTTATTTTTTCGGCCGACCGATAACTGCTGTAGAAGGCTTGTTTTAAAAATCGATAACAACCAAAGGGAATCGCAATGCGTATCCAACTCAAAATGAAGCTCGGTTTTAAAATCACCTTGAGCACGTTGATGATGGTGCTGCTGGTCAGCATCGTTTCCACCGTCGTCGTTTCGGTGATCATCCAGCGCCAAAATCGCACCATGGTCCGGCAGTCGATGAGCAATTCGACTGAAACCCTGCGCCACACCCTTATAGAAAAGCAAAACGCCATGCTGGCGGCCGCCCGGCAAATGATCGTGGTCAACAAGATGGGAGAAAGCATGGGTTTCCTGGAAGAGTACCGGGACTCCTCTTATGACTCTGGAATGACTCAGGAATCTTATAATGAACTGATTGTCGCCCTGCATCGCACCGCAGCCGGCGGAAACCTTTGGAAGGCTGCCCTTTACGATGCCGAAGGCCGACTGATTGCCTTCGCCGCCCGGCAAGCCGGAGAAGGTTACCGGGTCGGTCTGCTGGAAACCGGCAACTTGCGCCACATCCTGGTTGCAGACGGGGAGAGCCTGCGTACCAATGAGTTGAAACTGGTCCCGGAAAAAGACAATGAATGGATCGCCAACACCCATGATGGCGAATTATCTCAGGAAGAAAAGATCAATTTCCAGGCCATCGAAAATCACCTGTGTATCCGAATCGAACTGCCTGTCACTACCGAAACCTTCAACGCCCAGACCAAACAACTCGAAACGAAATTTGTGGGCGCAGCCGTCACCCTCCTGCGCCTCGATAACGACGTTGCTGCCTGGATACAAAAGCTCACCGGTTTGAAGGTCGCCTTCTTTGCCGGTGACCGGTTCAGTGCCGGCGATGCGACGGGCTACAAGGCCATCGACACCCGGGGATTGTCAGGCCAAGACGGTCAACAATGGCAATTGGAACGGGCGCAGGCCCGATTCAGCAGTATCGAGATCGACAAGGAGGGCTATTATGAAAGCGTTCTGCCCATTCATAATCGAGAGGGAGTGTGCGGCGCGCTGGTCTTGTTGCAACCCGATGCCATCACCAAAGCCAACAACCGCCAGATGATTCTTGTGTTGTGCGTGGTCGCCCTGGCCTGCATGATCCTGGTGGCACCGGCCACCTGGTTGATGTCCCGGGCACTGGTCCGGCCGGTCGTCGGCATGCTCGCCAGAGTCAAGGACATCGCCGAAGGCGAAGGCGACTTGACCCAACGGCTGACAGTTCATTCTAATGACGAACTGGGTGAGCTTTCCAGATGGTTCAACCTCTTTCTGGAACGGCTGCAGACCATCATTCGCCAGGTCAAGGAGAATTCCACCCGGCTCAACAGCTCTTCCACTCAACTGTCCAAAATTTCGGAAGCATTGGCCGACGGCGCCGAGCAGGCGGCCGGCGAGGCCCAAAGCGTTTCGGGCGCATCCGAACAGATGAATGAAAACATGACATCCATCGCCGCAGCCATGGAAGAGGCCTCTGTCAACGTGAACATGGTGGCCAGTGCCGCCGGTGAGATGACCAGCACCATCAATGAAATCACCCAAAATGCCGCCAAAGCGCGCGTCATCACCAGCGATGCGGTCACCCAGGCCGACAAGGCATCGACACAGGTGGGAGAACTGGGCGGTTCGGCCCGCGAAATTGGCCAGGTCGTGGAAACCATCACGGACATCTCCGAACAGGTCAATCTCCTTGCGCTCAACGCCACCATCGAGGCGGCGCGGGCTGGTGACGCCGGCAAGGGCTTTGCCGTAGTGGCCAACGAGATCAAGGAACTGGCAAAACAGACGGCGGAAGCGACCCAGGAGATCAAACATCGCGTCGATGCGATTCAGAATTCAACCGACGGCACGGTGGCCGAAATCGAAAAAATCACCAGCGTCGTCAAAGACATCAACGAAAACGTCATGGTCATCGCCTCGGCCGTGGAAGAGCAATCGGCGACCACCCGTAATATTTCCGACAATGTCTCCCAGGCCGCTCAGGGCATCACGGACGTCAATGCCCATGTCTCCAAAAGTTCGGAGGTGTCCGGCGAGATCGCCAGGCAGATCGGCCTGGTGACCAGCTCGGCCAGCGACATCTCCCAGAGCAGCGCCCAAGTGAACATCAACTCCAGGGAGCTTTCCGATCTCGCAGAAGAACTCGACAAGCTGGTGGGAATCTTCAAAGTATAATAAGATGTTTCCGAAGAAGTGAAGCAGAACAGGGGCGGGCTTTACGCCCGCCCGCAACAGCTATACCTCCAGCCACTCCTTACGAATGGTCTGGTCGTTTTTGATATCATTGGGGGTGCCTTCGAAGACGATTTTTCCGTGCCCCATGATGTAGAGACGCTTGGAGATCTTCAAGGCGATGCTCAGTTTCTGCTCCACCAGCAGCACGGAGATGCCGCGTCCGGCGATCTCTTCGATCAGGTCGCCGACCTGTTTGACCATCTGCGGCGCCAAGCCTTCGGTGGGTTCGTCGATCATGATAAAGTCCGGATCGCCCATGAGGGTGCGGCAGATGGTGAGCATCTGCTTCTCTCCGCCGGAAATCAAGCCGCCGTGCACATTGGAACGTTCTCCCAAACGCGGAAAAATTTTGAAGACATCGTCGATCGTCCAGCGCCCTGCCTGCTTTTTACGCTTTTGCCCCAACTGAAGGTTCTGAAGCACGGTCAACCCCGGGAAGATCCAACGATCCTCGGGCACGAACCCGATGCCCTTGCGGGCGACCTGGTGGGGCTTGAGGCCGGCCATCTCTTCGCCTTTGTAGAGAATCGAGCCGTGCGGCGGCACCAGCCCCATGATGGTCATGCAGGTCGTGGAACGGCCGACACCATTGCGGCCGAGCAGGCTTACGATCTCGCCTCGCGCCACCTTCAGGTTGACGCCTTGTAGAATATGGCTGCGCCCGTAGTAGGCATGCAGTTCTTTGACTTCGAGCATTTAGGCGACCTCCTTGCCGAGATAGGCTTCCTGAACTTGGGCATTTTTTCGTATGTTATCCGGCAAATCCGTGGCCACCACCTTGCCGTAAACCAGGACCGAGATACGATCGGCCAGGTCAAACACCACGCTCATATCGTGTTCGACAATGATCAGCGTCTTGCCTTCGGTGACATTGCGAATCAGTTCCACGGCCCGGGCGGTTTCGCTCTTGCTCATGCCGGCGGTGGGCTCGTCGAGCAAAATCACATCCGTGTCGCCGGCGATCGTGATCCCGATTTCAAGCGCCCGTTGCTCGGCATAGGCCAGCATGGCGGCGGGGATATGGCGCCGGTCGGCGAGGTTGATCTTCTCCAATATCTCTTCTGTCTTACGGTTCACTTTCTTTAGCCGGTCGCACATGTGCCAGAAGGAGTAACGATACCCCATGGGCCACAGCAGGGCCGAGCGCACGTTTTCGAATACGGTCATCTTCGGGAAGATATTGGTCACCTGAAAGCTGCGGCTCAGCCCGCGACGATTGATGCGATGGGGCGGCAAGTCGGTAATGGCGTGCCCATTGAGTTCGATATAGCCTCGGCTGACCTTATAAAATCCGCTGATCAAATTGAACAGGGTCGACTTGCCCGCACCGTTGGGGCCGATAATGGCATGTCGCTCCCCCTTGGGGACCTCCAGATTGACGCCGTTGATGATCCGGCTGCTGCCGAAATTCTTATGCACATCGACGAGTTTGAGTGCCGTCATTGAATCGCCGCTCCTTTCATCTGTTGTGCCACCTCATTCCAGCTGCGACGCACCACCCGCTGGGCCTTGCGAAAGAAGAAAAACCCGATGCCGATCAAACATAACGAAACGAGCCAGGGAGCAATTGACTGGGCTCTGAAGGATATCCCGAAAAGGCTCATGGGTTCGTCCGGATTGACACTCAAAGAGAGATGATAGTTGATTTCGATCAAGGTCATCAGGCCCAAAAACAGCACCAGTGCCGGCACGGCGATGATGGCGTACGCCCGCAACAACCGACTCATGAGACCCGCTTTCCAAACCGGCTCGTGCATCATGATCAGTCCCGCCAGGCCGCCCGGCGCCCATAGAATCATGCCCACGAAAAGCAGCCCGAAGTAGAGCAGCCAGGCATGTGTGATGCCGGCCAGGGTGAGCTGCATCAGCGTCACCAGGACCGCCCCCAGAATGGGGCCGAAAAAGTAGCCCACGCCCCCGATATAGGTCATCATCAACACATTCCCCGATGGGATGGCGCCCACGGTCTCGGCATTGATGATCTCGTAGTTGATGGCAAACAGGCCGCCGGCAATCCCGGCAAAAAAAGCGGCCAAAGTAAACTGCAGAGTCCTCACCACCCGGGCATTATATCCAATGAAAGCGGCCCGTTCGGGGTTGTCCCGCACCGCGTTGGCCACCCGGCCCAGGGGAGTCTTGGTCTGCAGGTACATCAAGGCGATGCACACCAGCATCCAGGCAACGATCAGGTAATACACCTCGATTTGCTGGCCGAAGCGAAAGCTGGTCAGGGTGGTGTCCACCATGCGGTTGGCCGAAACCCCCTCTTCTCCTCCGAAAAAGCTCGGCAACATGAGGGCGCTGGCGGCGATCAATTCGCCGATACCTAAAGAGATCAGCGCAAAGGTGGTGCCGGCGCGGTCCGTGGATAACCATCCGAAGACGAGGCCAGCCACCACCCCGCCCAATCCCCCCATCAGGGGCACGAGCTCCAGGGGTAGCGGCCAGCCATCGCCGACCCAATTGAGGGCGTGCATGGCCAGAAAGCCTCCCAGGCCATAGTATACCGCATGACCGAACGAAAGCATGCCACCCTGCCCCAGCATCATGTTGTACGAGAGTGCAAAAATGACGGCGATCCCCATCTGGCTGAGCATGGATCGTGAAAAACCTGAGTTAAAGATCAACGGCAACACAATGCAGAAGATCACCGCGGCGAACCAGATCCCGAACTGCTTGAGATAGTGCTTCATAGATCGATGTTATCCTTTACCCTGTCTCTTATGATCAGGACTCACGTTTTCCCATCAGTCCTTTTGGCCGGAACATCAACATCAAGACCATGAACAGATAGGGCAATATCGGTCCGGTGTGCGACAGCTGGATCCGCCAGATGTCTCGGAAGAAACCGGTAGCATCGACCCGCCATCCGAATAATGCGAAGAGATCGGTCAGCGAATATTCGATACCCACGGCAAAGGTCTGGATGGCGGCCAGCAACAAAGAGGCGACAAAGGCACCGGTCAACGATCCCATGCCGCCCACCACGATGACCACGAAGACGATGGGCCCCAGGGTGGCCGCCATGGCCGGCTCGGTAATGAGAAAGATGCCGCCGATGACCCCGGCCAACCCTGCCAGAGCCGACCCGCCGCCAAAGACCAGCATGAACACGGCCGGGACATTGTGGCCCAGCGCATTGACCCCCTCAGGATGGGTCAACGCGGCCTGGATGATCAGACCGATGCGGGTGCGGGTCAACACCAGATAGAGGCCAACGAACATCCCCATTGAAATCAGCAGCATGAACATGCGGTAGGCGGAAACGTCCGCACCGAGTAATTTAAACACGGGAAAATCGAGTATCTTGGGGATGGGATACATGACGGCATTGCGGCCCCAGATAAGATTGACGCTCTCCTCGATGATATAAAACAGACCCACCGTGAAGAGCAGTTCGGCCACATGGCCGTACTTGTGAAGGCTACGCAGCCCGTACCGCTCGACCAGGGCACCCAGGCCGCCGACCAGAAGCGGCGCGATGACCAGCGCCGGCCAGAAGCCGACCCATGTGCTGATCTGATAACCGAAGTAGGCCCCCAGCATGTAGAAGCTGGCATGGGCGAAGTTGAGAACGCCCATCATGCTGAAGATCAGGGTCAGGCCACTGGAGAGCATGAACAGAAGCATGCCCAGGACAAGGCTGTTCAACAGCGAAAAAAGAACATATTCCAGCATAGGATCACTTTCGCGGTCAGACGTTAAAATCAGAGAAAAAAAGGCGTTGAAATAGCCTTTTCGAGATTCCTGTCATCTGATACTTCACTACCCCAAGGCCGACCAAAAATCGGCCTGCAGCGATAGCGCCCGGTCTCTCCGGATCAGACGTCTCCGGCGAGACCGGGTCGGGTCAAGGTCCTTGTCGAGCCTCGCTATTTTGCTGGACGCTGCATCTGGCAGGTGGTCGGCATGGCGGTGTTCTCCGCCTCGATCCTTCCGATGGTCTTGAAGCCCACACCGGAATTCTCCGAATCGTACTTGACGGTGCCCTCACCCTTTTTGGCATAGACCATCAGGTAAAGGGGCTGAATCAACTGGTGATCCTCGGCCCGCATGAGCACCTTGCCGTAGGGCGTGTCGTACTCCATGCCTTCCAAAGCGTAGGCGATATCTTTGGCCTTAGCGGAGCCAGCCTTATCGATGGCCGCGGCCAGCATCTCCATGGTGGTGCGGATACGACCATAGTAAAAGGGGCTCTTGCCGCCGTCCGAGTATTTCTCATGATATCCCAGGAAGAATTTTTCATCCTCGGGTTTGTTATCTTCCACGGCCAGATTGAAGTGCCATTCGATCACCGATATGACTTTGCCGATACCCGCGTCGGCGATGGCGGCCGGCGCGCCCAAACCACTGCCGTAGAAGGTGTAGAACTGGGCCCCGAGGCCGGCATCCTTGGCGGCCTTGACCAGCAGCGACATGTCTGCGCCCCAATTTCCCGTGATCACGGCTTGTGCGCCGGAGGCCTGGATCTTGGACACATATGGTGAAAAGTCCTTTACCTTCCCCAATGGGGTAAAGGTGTCGCCCACAATCTGGATGTCCGGACGCTTCTCCGCCAGCATCTGTTTGGCCGTATCACTGACCGCATGGCCGAACACATAGTCCTGATTGCAGAGATAGACCTTTGTGATCTCCGGCCTTGTTTTAATGTAATCGGTGATGGCGGCGATCTTCATATCCACATGCGCGTCAAACCGGAAATGCCAGAAACTGCACAGCTCGTTGGTAAACGCGGGCGTTATCGCCGCATAGTTGAGGTAAATCACCTGTTGGTCGGGGTTGCGCTCGTTGTGCTTGTTCAACGCCTCGATCAGGGCGCCGGCGACGCTGGAGGCATTGCCCTGGGTGATGATGCGGATGCCCTGGTCGATGGCGGCCTTGAGCACAATCAGGGCCTCTTTGGGGCTGGACTTGGTGTCGAACGGCACGATCTCCAGCTTCTTGCCACCCAGCACCCCGCCCCTGGCGTTGATCAAATCGGCCATATATTGATAGTGTTTGTAGCCGGCATCACCCACGCCCGCAAAAGGGCCGGACATTCCTTCAACAAATGCGATTTTAATGGTATCCTGGGCCACCGCCGGAACGACGATCATGGTTAACAGGGCGATACCCATCAACATGGAAAGCAACAATTTCCTCTTCATAGATCCCTCCTCCTTTTGCCCGCCTTGCATAAATAAAATTAGAATTTCAATAGATGGGCATTACGCCCGGCGATCAGTTCAGGCGCCATCGGAGATGGCCGCCGGAATCTGTCCAGCACGTCGTTCTTCGCGGTTCAACCACCTCCTTTCATCATACATTTCAATGGATGGATAGCCACCAAAAAATACGAGGCGGCCCGAATTTGTATTTGTAATCTATCGCAACTTTTATTTAATGATTTTAATTCATTTAATTACAGAAAACCGAAAAGGTGCCCCTTTTCCAGTCGTTGAATATCGTGCCGCTATCCTAACAGGGGATTCGAAATTGGTAAAGTCCAAAGTCTCTGGAGCTAGCAGACAACGTTCGATGAGGCCAAACAACTCAAGGCGTTATGCGTTGACAGGCAGCACGCCTTCTGTCATAATTTCACACTAAATATCAGTCCGATAGACCATATGGAGGGTTTGCGTCAAACACGACTGCACGACGAACCCAAAAACCGAATACGAGGCCATAGAAAGGTATTTCCCCATGCCAAAAGTCGAATTCAAGTCGCTGGATGAATTGCGCAACAAGACAGGCCAGGAGATTGCGGTAGGAGACTGGCTGACCGTCACCCAGGAACAAATCAACCTGTTTGCCCAAGCCACCGGCGATTTCCAATGGATTCATCTGGATGAAAAGCGCGCCGCCGTCGAATCGCCATATGGCACCACCATCGCCCACGGATTTCTCACCCTGTCGCTGATTCCTCGCATCATGGGCGACACCTTGAAGCTGCCCCCAGCCAAAATGACGGTCAATTACGGCCTCAACAAGGTGCGTTTCGCGGCACCGGTGCCCGCCGGCAAGCGCGTCCGGCCCCATTTGACGTTACTGGGTATCGAAGACGTGACAGGCGGCGTTCAGTTCCGCTGGAAGGTACTCATCGAGGTGGAAGGCAACGACAAGCCGGCGTGCATCGCCGAAACGCTATCCAGACATTACACCTGAAACGGAGATCCTATGAAGGCCCTGTTGTGCGAAGCATTCGGACCCATCGACAATCTAATGGTAAAAGAGACCGCTACCCCCGAACCAGAAGAGGATCAGGTGCTCGTCGAGGTCAAGAGTGCGTCTCTCAACTATCCGGATGCCCTCATGGTTCTTGGGCGCTACCAGGTTAAACCCCCTTTCCCGTTCAGTCCGGGAATGGACCTTGCCGGAGTTGTCGCCCAAGTCGGACGCAATGTGGATCATGTGGCCGTCGGGGATCGGGTCATCGCCTTTCCAGGCTACGGTGCCTTTGCCGAATTCTGCCTGGCGCCCAAGGAGAAGGTGTCGCCGCTGCCGGACGGAATGCCCTTCCATGCCGGCGCCGCCTGCGGCTTGACCTATGCAACGGTCATCCACGCGTTTTTGGATTGTACTCAGGTCAGGCCCGGCGAAAACGTCTTGATCCTGGGAGCTTCCGGGGGCGTCGGCACCGCCGCCATAGAAGTGGTCAAGGCCTTGGGAGCCAGGGCCGTTGCCGCCGCTTCGACCGCCGATAAATTGGATCTCTGCAAAAAGATGGGCGCCGATGCGATCATCAACTACGATTCGGAAGATCTGCGGCAGCAAGCCCTGGCCTTGACCGACGGCCGGGGTGTGGATGTGGTCTTCGATCCGGTGGGGGGAGACTATACCCTGGCTGCCCTGCGCGGCACCGCCTGGGGCGGGCGGCTATTGGTGGTGGGCTTTGCCGCCGGCAGCATCCCCAAAATCCCCCTGAACTACGCGCTTCTCAGCGAACGCGCGATCATCGGCGTCTTCTGGGGATCGTGGTCCAGCCAGTATCCCGAGGGACAGCGCCGCAACATGGCCCAATTGTCCAAATGGTACGCGGAAGGAAAAATCAACCCGCTGATCAACGATGTCATCTCTCTGGACGAGGTGCCCAAGGCGATGCATCGCCTCATGGAACGAAAGGTCACGGGCAAATTGGTCATCCAGATCCAGCCTGAATAACGCGTATTTCCGTAGACACCGGCTCGCCCCATGCATCGGTCGCCATCGGCCATTGGCCGTCAGGCAACAGCGCCAGCCAAAAGGAATCAGACTGAAGCAGAACTTCCCAAGCGCACAGGAGCTATTGATGAAAGACAGGATCCGGACGATCATCGAAGAGAAGATGTCCATACCCGTGGTCGAGGGTGAAGACAAACGCTGTACCCCCAAGGAGGCCGTCGAGAAGCATATCGAGAAGCATATGACCCTGAATTTTTCGGCCGGTGTCGGCGCCATAGTCTATCAGTTGGTCCGCTCGTTCTGGGATAAGGCGCCGGAGTTTACCGTCATAACCCCTTCGTTGAACCTGCATTTGGTGGCGATCGTCAGACAGCGTATCGCCAAAAAAATACTGACCAGTTTTGCCGGCATCAACTACCCCAGCCCGAGACCTTGTCCGGTGGTTCAGAATGCCTATGCATCCGGCGTGATCGATATTGAGAGCTGGACCATGCGAACGATTCCACAGCGACTCCTGGCCGGTGCCATGGGCATGGATTTCGTGCCTACCCGTTCCCTTATCGGAAGCACCATGGCCGAAGAAAACCGGGAATCCTTCCAGGTCGTGGAGAACCCCTTTGGAAGGGATGGCCGAATCGGTCTGCTGCGCGCCCTGCAGCCGGACATCACCCTCGTCCATGGGGCCGTGGCCGATCGCAGCGGGAATACCATTCTGACCTACCCGCTGGCCGGTGACGCCTATGGCGCCTGGGCTGCTAAAAAGGGCGTCATCGTCAGTGTCGACAAGATCGTTTCCACCGCATACATCCGCCAGCATGCCCACATGGTGAGGATCCCCGCCTATTCGGTGCTCGCCGTCTGCGAGACCCCCTTCGGCGCGCATCCGGTCGGCGTCATGCAGCACGGCCTGCCGGACTTCGACGCCTATTTTCCGGATTACGACTTCATGATCGAAGTCAATAACGCCACCAAGGATGAGGGCGATTTCGACCGCTGGGTTCAGGAATGGATCCTGGGCGTGCGCGATCACGACGACTACCTGTCCCGCCTGGGCAGCGAACGCATCTTATACCTCAAGGGTAAGGCGGCGCCCGATGCCTGGTTGCCGGAAACCATGACCGAAGCGGCCGACGTGGATTTCTCCCGCCCCCCCAACGCCTTGGAACGCATGGTAGTCGCCGCCGGTCACATCATCGTCGAGCGATGCAGGACCAGGGGATTCAAAAACATCCTGGCCGGCATCGGTCTGTCCAATCTGTCCGCCTGGCTAGCGGCTTACGCTCTGAAAGGCGGCCCCCATGAAGTGGACCTGATGGCCGAAATCGGCATGTATGGTTACCTGCCCCGGACTTCAGATCCGGCGGTATTCAGTCTTCACAACATGCATGCGTGCAAAATGCTTTCCAATATCGAAACGGTTTTAGGCTTCAATGTCGGCGGATCGACCAACCGCTGCCTTGGCGTTCTTGGTGCCGGCATGATCGACCCTTACGGCAATGCCAATTCGACCAAAATTTCCGACAAGGTTTACCTGGTTGGGTCGGGAGGCTCCAATGATATCGCCACGACCAATCAGGAGACGCTGGTGGTCATGAACGCCGGCAAGCACCGTCTGGTGGAAAAGCTGCCCTACATCACCTATCCTGGCGGCAACGTGCGTACAGTCGTCACCGATGTGGGCATGTTCGAAAAACTCGATGGCGGCGATCGGTTGACCCTCACGGGGTATCTACCTGAAACAACCTCGGACACGGAAGCCCAATGCGTGGAAAAAGCCAAAGCAGAAGTCGGCTGGCAGTTGGACATTGCCCCATCGTTGAGACGTCTACCCATCACCGATGCGCAAGACCTCACCATGCTGCGGCTCTTCGATCCGCGCGGGTATTATATTGGCAGATAGGCCAACAGACTGGATTCTTAAAAGATCTGTTGAAGAGATTCAGTATGGGGTTTCAGAGCAAAAAAGAATATGAGTTTTAAGTTTGA
>DHGT01000038.1 GCA_002402905.1 Desulfatitalea sp. UBA4791
CAGGCGGCTTACCATTGTCCTGCAGGGGTGATTGTGCACTGAAAATAGGTGTAGCTGAATGGGAACATGTCGCACATACAGGACAAACGGGGCATTTTAAAGTATGTGCAGTGGGTTATAAAAAATGAAAGCGGTTCATATTGCAAACGGCAGCCAATACATATGTCTCTCTCTGAAATCCGGCATACGTGCGTCTATATTAAAAATATAATAATAATGAATAGATATATGAGATCCCGGAGAATGTCCAGCCAAAGCCCCCATAGTGTAGACCATTTAGAACACTTTGGGGGCGTGCCAGTTGCGTTCCTACACCTGGATGATGGGCATTTTCCCATCTTGCGCTTAATTTTATGAGATCTCTGCAGGCAAGGCGATGGTCCGTATGTTGCATTGAACATTGCATCGTCCGTCTCGGGCTTTGGGTACACAAGACGTGTGCCGTCTCCACAAGCCCGTTCATTCCTTGGTTGGGTATTCCCGCTGGATTAACACATCGAAAAAATGGAGGGCAACGCAATTGAAGACAAAACGCATGATCAAAAGTTTCACTGTGGCGCTGTTGTCGGTTTCCTTTATTCTGGCCGGTTTCGGGGTCGGCATGGCCAAACAGAAGGCCGAGACCGACGCGAATTCTTTGCCTAAAGTCTCCTGGACGCTGCAGACCACGTGGGCCCAGGGATGGCTGCTCCATCAAATGGCCGAAGACTTGGCCAAGCGTGTGGAGGTGATGAGCAACGGCAACTTCAAGATCGAGGTGTTGCCGGCGGGCGCGGTGGTGGGCGGCCTGGAGGTGCTGGACGCGACGGCTACGGGTACCATCGATGCCTATCACAGTTGGCCGGGATATTGGATGAGCAAACATCCTTCGGCCCCGTTTTTCGCCTCCATTCCCATGTCCCTGGAGCCATTGATGCACGCCACCTGGCTCTATGCCTATGGGGGCAAGGAGTTGATGCAGGAGATGTACGATGAGGCCGGGCTCAATGTCTACGCCATTCCCGGCGGCGTGACCCATCCGGAAGTGCTGGCCCATTCGAACAAACCCCTTGAGAAACTGGAAGACTTCAAAGGACTTAAATATCGGGCCCCGGGTTGGTGGGGAGAGATTCTCAAGGAGATGGGGGTGGCGGTCACCATGCTGCCTGGAACCGAATTATATCCCTCCCTGGAAAGAGGCATTCTGGATGCACTCGAATTCAGCAGCCCAATCGTGAACAAACAGCAGGGTTTCCATGAAGTGACCAAGTATGTGGCCGGACCGGGCATGCATCAGCCCACCTGCTTTTTCGAGTTCGGCTTCAACAAGAAAAAATATGACGCACTGCCGAAGATCTACCAGGAAATGCTGCAGACCGCGGCCATGGCCACCACCATGTGGAGCTGGACACAAGACATCGTTTTGGGCATCGAGACCTTCAAATATTGGAAAGAACGCGGTAAAGAGTTCACGCGGATTTCCGACGAAGCACAGCGTGAATTCAGAAAGCGCGCATGGGCGTGGATCGACAAGGATGTCAAGGCCAAGAACAACGCCCATTATACCAAAACGTGGAATTCGGTTCAGGAGTTCTGGACCCAGTTCGTCGAATATGAGCACATCATGGTGCCGATTCGCAAATAGGCGGGCAAATCGGGTAGAGAGATGTAAACCTTGTTCCTCATCTCATGCTTTCATTGACTCAAAAGGGCTTTCAAGGGCGGGCGTCAAGCCCGCCCCTGATACATCCAGATAGACGTGCGCGCCCTCGTCATCGGACGAGGCACAGGACCAATCACCGTTTTGCCAAGTATGGACAAGAGCGTTTTGCAAATGCGAGGTACGCAAATGGCGGCACTCAAATTACTGATCAAGGTAATCGATACCTTCAACGAAAAAATCGCCAAGACATTCTCTTTTTTCATTTTTCTGCTGATCGCGACTCTGACTTATGAAGTGATCGCCAGGTACGGCTTCGACTCCCCGACGCAGTGGAGTTTCGATGCCACTTACTTTATCTGCAGTCTGATTCTGGTATTGGGGTTGGCCTATACTTGGCAGATCGGCGGTCATGTCAGCGTCGATCTAATTACCATCAAGTTGTCCAGAAGAGCCAATGCCGCGCTCAAGGTGTTCTTCATCGTCACCTTGTTCTTTTTTTGCTGGTTCAACATTTTCCGGGTGATGATCCCCCATCTGCAAAACTCCTGGATGTTGAAAGAGCGGTCCATGACCGGCTTCATGCCTCCCATTTATCCTTACAAAATATGGATCTTCGCGGGCGTTGCCATGCTGGTGATGCAGGGTGTGGTGGAGTTTCTCAAGGAACTGTACGTACTGATAACAGGAGAAGAACTCCGATGAGCATAGAACTGATCACATTATTGATGCTGTCTTCCTTGATTGCGGTTATTTTACTGGGGTTTCCCATCGGACTCTCACTGGCGGGCATCGCGACGGTTTTCGGCGTGATTTTCATCGGTCCCCAGGTGGCCAATGTTTTCATGCTCCGATTATATGTCGTCTTCGCCGACTACATCCTCATCGCCATTCCGTTGTTCATCTTCATGGGTATTATCATCGAACGATCGGGCATCGCGACACGCCTTTATGATACCATGTACGTCCTGTTGGGCAAGCTCAAGGGCGGATTGGCCATCGCCACCGTCATGAGTTGTACCATATTTGCGGCGGCCACGGGTGTGGTGGGGGCCACCGTGGTGACCATGGGAATCATGTCCTTGCCGGCCATGATGAAGTACAAGTACGATAAGGCGCTGGCATCCGGGGCGATCTGCGCCGGCGGAGCACTGGGGATTCTCATCCCGCCCAGTATATTGATTCTGGTGTATGCGCCGGTAGCCAACGTGTCGGTGGGTGCGTTGCTGATCGGGGCGTTCATTCCCGGTCTGGTGCTGGCCTGCCTGTATGTCGTCTACATCGCGGTCCGCTGCTTTATCACCCCGTCCATGGGGCCCTCGCTCGCACCCGGGGAAATCAGGGTGACGCTCTGGCAGAAAACGCGAATGTTCCTGACCTCCGTTTTCCCCGTCTGTATGCTGATCCTGGCCGTGCTGGGCTCCATCTTCTTCGGTCTGGCGGCGCCCACGGAAGCCGCGGCCATCGGTGCC
Organism: Desulfatitalea sp. UBA4791; assembly: GCA_002402905.1. Classification (GTDB taxonomy): domain Bacteria; phylum Desulfobacterota; class Desulfobacteria; order Desulfobacterales; family Desulfosarcinaceae; genus Desulfatitalea. The sequence continues at coordinate 3,112 of DHGT01000038.1, forward strand.
TTTGCCGCGGTGATCATGGCAGCCGCATACAAGGCATTGAAGATGGGGGTATTGAAAGAGGCCGCCATCCGAACCATGACGACCTCGGCGATGGTTTACATGGTCGTGATTGGGGCTTCCTTTTTTACCAGCGTTTTCATGCGCCTGGGATGCGGACGGGTGGTCGAAAGCCTGGTGCTGGGTTTGCCCTTCGGCAAGTGGGGTATTTTGATCACCATGTGGCTGATCATTATCGTCATGGGTGCTTTTCTCGACTGGATCGGCATCGTCATGATCGTGGTGCCGCTCTTTACGCCCATCGCTGCCAAATTGGGATTCGATCCGATCTGGTTCGCCTTGATGAACATCGTGGTGTTGCAGACCTCGTTTCTCACCCCTCCGTTTGCCTACACCATCTTCTACTTGAAGGGCATCGCGCCGCCGGAGGTCACCCTGGCCCATATCTATCGGGGCGTGATCCCGTTTTTGCTGCTCATGCTGCTGGCAGTGCTCATATTCTCGCTCTTTCCATCGATCATCATGTTCGCGCCTAAAGCAGCCGGATTGATTTAAGGCGTGAAGGCGGCGCCGGCTGCGGCTGTCCGCGTCCATCCATACGATCGATTGTTCGATACGAAAACAAGGGCAGGGCCTTTCCAAGGCGCTACCCTTTCCCATAGCGGCATCCTGCCGTAGGTGATGTGTTTTGCATCAGTGGCGGGTAAAATGCATCAACCCAATAACCATTTGAAATTGCAAAATAATTAAAAGAGGCGGTGCTCCGGTGAAGCAATTCGCACCACCTGGGGTTGCGGTTGCGATTTGATCCGATTGGGTTTGATCTTTAAAATTATGTTGAAATTATAAATAGATATAATTTAATTGAAGATTTCATGGGGCTTGGCCTGCTTTGTGCTCTGTTATGAGGCAACGATCAGACGAACGTTTGCGATGATCCTAACCTTCATGGAAGGAGGCCCCATGAAAGAAACCCCCAAAGCCAAGCCAACCCAACCCAAAGTCTTTCAGATGATGCAGGACCAATGTGTTTGGAGCCAAGCCGGTGTGATCAAGCCGATCAAGTGCATGAACGCCTTTAACTGTCTGGACTGCGACTTCGACAAGAAGGTCCAGGCGGATTTTCAAACCCGGGAAAAGAGCCAGGGGCCCAACAGCCTGAGCCATACCCCGCCGCGCTTGCGCCTTCTGGTCAAGGAGTTGAAATGCCGCCATATGCTCAGCGGCCGCGTCTGGGAAAAGAGATCAGCCAGAACGAGCCCCATGCTTTGTTGCGGCGGGGAAAAAAGGCGGCCGAGGCCAGAAGCCCGGTGGATGGAACGGTCCTGGCGGTGAATCCCAAGCTTCAATATCATGCCGAGATCGCCAATGCCGATCCGTACAACGACGGCTGGCTGATGTTGATCCAACCGAGCAAGTTGCGCACTAGTTTGAAGAATTTGCTTTTCGGCACCGAAAGCCTGGCCTGGTTCGACGATCAGGCCAACCAGCTGAGCCAGGTGGTTCATAAAACCACAGGGTATGCCATGGCTGCGGCCGGTGGTGAGATGGTTAAGGATATTTACGGCACCTTGCCCGGATTGAATTGGGATGACCTGGTCCAGCAATTCCTGTAGGCTTGAGTCGGCGGGATGGTTCGAGGTCACTCTCATCGAGTACATAGCACCAGGATCGTACCAATTAGCTCATACCGCCAACCTCAAACTAGATCGGCGCCGGGCGGGCATTCCGTCCCGGCGCTGTTGACCCTCATTCGGCGGACCCGCCGGTTGAGTTCATAGCTGCAGCTGTCGCAGAAGGTCATGTTCAGGCCATCGAGTTGATCGATATTGCGAATCGAGCGCATCAGGCATCCCTGCTCCCAGCAATGGCCCAGGCCCAGTACATGCCCCACCTCGTGCAAGCTCAGCTTGGATAAACGTTCCAGGGTCATCTCCTTCCCGGCGGTGGTCAGTCGATAAAAAGAGACGACGGCGACCCGGCCGCCCAGTTGCGACTCGCCGTAGACATAGGTCAAGATCGGAGTTCCCAAATCACTGCTGGTCAATCCGATACAGATTGGCGCCCGGAACGAAGGCAGCGCGGCCAGATGTTCGATGATCTTAACGGCATCGTACTGCCGCCGGGCGGCCATGAAGGCGCTTTCAGGCAGGGGTTGGGCCGGCAGGATGTCGGTGGTCAATTCCAGGATGGCTTGTAGATGACCCGCCACCACCTCGGCGGCCAACTCATTGATCGCCCCCAGGGGAATCAGTTCGGTCAAGGCGCGGGTATCGATGCCGAATGCATCGGTCGGAGCGGTCGGCTGCATCAGGGTCCCTTGAGCTGGTAGCGTTTGATCTTGCGGGTCAGGGTGCTGCGATCAATATCGAGCTGTTTGGCGGCCTGACTGATATTCCAACCGCAGGTTTCCAGGGCGTTTCGGATATGGCTGATTTCCGCTTCCTGAAGGGTCAGCGTTCCCAGGTGGCACTCTTCGGTTCGGGTGTTGACGAAGGTCAATTCTTCGGCGCCGATCATCTGCCCCCGGGCCAACACCACGGCCCGTTCGATGACATTGCGCAATTCGCGCACATTGCCCGGCCAATGGTAGGCCATCAGCATGCCCAGCGCCCGCTGGGTCAGTCCCAGGATGCGCTTGCCGGTCTCCCGGCTGTATCGTTCTAAAAAGTAGTCGGCCAGCGGTGCCACATCCTCCAGGCGCTCGCGCAACGGCGGGATATCGATACCGTAGGGACGTGTGCCGGCCATGTGGATGGCCCTGGCCACCAGCTCCTTTCCGACACCGGTTTCTCCACGGATCAATACCGGCGATGTGGCCGGCGCCACATCCTCGATGGCGGCAAACACCTTCTGCATGGCCTCGGACTGGGCCACGATGCCGTCGGCCCCCAGGTCCGGGCGCTCCATGAGCTGGGCGCGCAGGGAGACATTTTCGTCGCGTAGCGCCTTGGTCGCAGAAACCCGTTCCATGATCAAGCTCAATGCCTCGGGATCGAAGGGCTTGCAGATGTAGTCGCTGGCCCCGCGCTTCATGGCATCCACGGCCGTATTGATGGTGCCGTGGGCCGTAATGATGATAATGATCGCGTCGGGCTGCTGCTCCTTGATGCGGGTGAGCAATTCGATGCCGTCCATGCCCGGCATGCGGACGTCCACCAGGTAGATATCGAACAGCCGCTGCTGCATGCACGACAACGCCTCGGGACCGGACGACGCCGTGACCACGCGGTAACCGTCCTTGGTCAGCCAGGCGGCCAAACTCTCGCATATCGCCTCCTCATCGTCGACTACCAGGGTCCATAATCCGGAAGGTGTCATGGCGCGTTTTCTCCATTGGCCGCCGCAGCATCTTGCGATCCGGCCGGTAAAGTGATTTTAAAACAGGTGCCCTGGCCCAAGGTGCTTTCCACCTCCACGGTGCCGTTGTGCTCAAGGGTGATGCCGTAGACCATGGAGAGCCCCAGGCCGACGCCTTTGCCGCCGCTTTTGGTCGAATAAAACGGCTCGAAAATGCGCTGCAGATCTTCCTTGGCAATGCCGCAACCCGTATCGCGGACCGCCAGCCAGATGCGATCCTGGTCTTCTTCGTATCCCCCTTCGATGGTCAACGTGCCGCCGTCGGGCATGGCCTCGATCGCGTTGGAGATCAAGTTCATCAGCACCTGTTGAATCTGGGCGTAATCGCCGTAGGCACTGAACGGTGGCGGCGGCAGCCGCACTTCCCGTTGCAGCTCGATCTTGTCCATCTGGTGACCCATTGTTGAAGGTGACGATGCTGGTAATGGGATTGTTGATTTCGTGGCAGACCGAGGCCACCAGCCGTCCCAGCGTCACCAGCCGGTCCTCCTGCACGAAGCGGTTCAAATCCGCTTTGATCGCCTGGGCCCGAGCTTCGATGCGTTGGCTGACATCCTCGGTGATGTCGCGAATGACATCGACCACCTGGATAATCTCGCCGGCATGGTTGACCAGGGGGTAGGTGGTCACCTGGGAAATGCGCACGGTCCCGTCGGGCATGCGTGCTTCGTGCACCCCGCGCGCCGGCCGTCCCGTTTCGATCGCCGTATCCATGGGGCAGATGCGGTCCTTGCGCGAACAGGGCTGCAGCGCATTGTAGACCGCCTCGAAACAGTGGCGGCCGATCACCGATTCGCGCCCCTTGCCCTTGGTGATCAGGTCTGCATCATTGCAGTTCAGGATTCTGCATCATTGCAGTTCAGGATACGGTAGTTGCGATCGATCACCATGACCGCATCCGGGGAAGCTTCGAGCAATGCGGAGGCAAAGGAGGTGGCCAGACTGATTTCCGAATCACGGCTGGCGGATCGGTCATCCTTGCGGAACACATCCAGGAACAGCTCTGCGGCGTGGCGGTCCAGCAACCCCACTGAACTGGGTTTGTTCTCCGCCAACTGGCCCAACAGGTGGGCATCGCCCGTCATTTCCATGATGAAATCGAGCGATGGCTGGTTCAACAATTCCAGCGGGTGCTTGAACACCTGAATGCCTTTTTTGGCCGCCAGGATGGCGCAATCGTCCGACTCGGTGGTCATCACCAGGTAGAGCACCTTGACCCGCCAACGCCGGGTCTCGGCCTGGTCGAGGGTTTGCAGAATGCTCAGGCAGCGGTCTCGCCGTCGGCCACCACGGCGCAGCGCAGCAGTAAATGATGTCTGAAATCGACCGGTTGCGTCATAAGATCCTTAAGTTGGGTTGTCGGTGAAAGTCAAAAAACGTCTCCATCCTTCCTCCCCGTCCTTGGGTATGGGTTCAGGTGGATCGATCCAACCGCAAAGTGGCGCTCAGTCTAATACACCATGAGATTCTGAAGGGTTAGTTTTTAAAATAGATCTCAATCCAGGCCTGGTTGTCAAGCTTTGGGTTCGGCCCTTGGCAATATGATCCATTTGGGCAATATCCTCATTTGGGATCGGTTGCTCTTGACAACGGCACTTTTTGAGAGACGTTATGTTTCAAGGCGAGGTTTCAGGCGGGGGAATTTCCCTGTGCTTGAAAAACCGTCAGATGCTTCCTCGGAACTGACTGAAGGAGGCAACTTGTCCCGGGAGAATCACACATCATGACCACCAAACCCTTGCATCTCAGTGAAAGCCAGTTCGACCGGATTGTGCACCAGGCGGTGGCCCGAATTCCCTCCGCGTTTCGGCGCCACCTGGACAATATCGTGATTTCCGTTCAGCGGCGGCCGGATCCTGAGATGCTCGACGAATTGGGCGTCCCTCCGGGGGAAACGCTTTTTGGTCTTTATTGGGGGGTGCCGTTGACCGAACGATCGCTGATCGAACCACCGCTCTATCCCGACACCATCTACCTGTTTCAGGAACCCCTCGAACAGGTTTGCGTCACCCCCGAAGAGTTGCGGGAAGAGATAGCGATCACCGTCGTCCATGAACTGGCGCATGCCCTGGGGATGAGCGATGCAGAGCTCGATGACCTGGGATATGGATAGGGCCATCGGGGGTTTGCTTGTAAGAAAGTTTCCTACATCCAAATCATACATTTCTGAATTGCCTGTTTGTGCAAGAGTTGATACGGTTCGGACGGCTAGGAAAACGTTTTTCAATACAGGGTTTTAATTTTCACTTCTTGACCGCTGATGGTGGCATGGCACCCCTATCGCTTGGGGACGCCACAGGAGTGCATATGATTGTTGCCGGTCTTAAGCTGACACTTTTGGGAATGGCAGTGGTGTTTTTCTTCCTGCTGCTTTTGGTCCTGTTCGTTCGGATTTCTTACTGGCTTCTCTCTGAAGGAAGCGCCAGGGAACTGGCCGCCGAGGAAGCCGCCGAGTTGAACAAGAGGATGCGTTCCGTTTCGAAAAAGGACGACGGTGCGTTGATCGCCGTCATCGGTGCCGCTGTCGCAGCCCATCGATCCCGCATGCGTTCAGCCGGATAATGTGCAGATAACATGGGTTTTTGTCTATTACCCTTTCCTGGAAAATAGGGAGCGATTATGAAAAAGATTCAGTTTATGGACACTTCCCTGCGCGATGGATTTCAGTCGGTTTTCGGTGCCCGTGCCCTGACAGATGACTTTATCCCTGCAGTACAAGCCGGTGCGCAAGCCGGCATCGAACATATGGAGGCCGGCGGCGGCGCCCGGTTTCAGGCCCTTTTCATGTACTGCGGTGAATCGGCTTTCGACATGATGGATCGCTTCCGTGAGGCGGCCGGACCGGAGATAAAGCTGCAAACCCTGGCGCGTGGCATCAACGTGGTCGCGCTTTCGGCCCAACCCAGAGACATGATCGATCTGCATGCCAGGATGTTCAAAAAGCATGGTATGACGCACATCCGCAATTTCGATGCCCTGAACGATGTGCGCAACCTGATCTACTCGGGCGAATGCATCAAGAACGCCGGTCTGCACCACCAGGTCTCCATCACCATGATGGAGCTTCCGCCGGGCTGCAGCGGGGCTCACGATGTGCCGTTTTATATCAAGACGCTGCGCGAGATCCTTGACAGCGGTCTGCCCTACGATTCCATCTGCTTCAAGGATGCTTCCGGGACCAGCAACCCCCGCAAATTCTACGACACGATCAAGGCTGCCCGCGAACTTTTGGGTAAGGATACCATCATTTGGGCCCACACCCATGAAACGGCCGGTGTGGGAGTGGTCCAGTACCAAGCGGCCATCGAAGCCGGTGCCGACGGTGTGGACGTGGCCCGCACCCCCCTGTCCGGCGGTACCTGCCAGCCGGACATGCTCTCCCTGTCGCATGCCCTGAAAGGCACCGACTATACGCTGGACATCGATGTGAAAAAGATCATGGAGGCCAACCGGGTGCTGGAAGAGTGCCTTCAGGACTACTTTTTCCCACCCGAGGCACAGAAGGTGTCGTCCGAAGTGATTCTCTCCCCCATGCCGGGTGGCGCCCTGACGGCCAACACCATGATGATGCGCGATACCGGAACCCTGCACCTCTATCCCAAGGTGATCGAGGCCATGTCCGAATGCGTTGCCCGGGGCGGCTTCGGCACATCGGTAACGCCGGTTTCCCAGTTCTATTTCCAGCAGGCCTACGCCAATGTCACCCAGGGGCCGTGGAAAAAAATGACGGACGGCTACGGCAAGATGGTGCTGGGGTACTTCGGCCGCACACCGGTGCCGCCCGATCCGGAGATCGTAAAGATTGCCGAAGCGCAGCTCGGCAAGCCGGTATTCAAGGGCGACCCGGTGGACGAACTGGAACCGGGCATTCCCAAGGCCCGGGCGATCCTCGAAAAAGAAGGCCTGCCGGTCACCGAGGAGAACATCTTCATCGTCGGGGCTCTGCAAACCCCGGGCGGCAACAAAGGCCTCGACTTTCTGAAGGGCCACAAGTCCATCAACGTGCGCAAGGTGAGCGCCAAATCGGAGACGGCGGCGCCGGCCGCGGCCGCACCGCAGGCGGCGCCAATCGAGCAGTCCACCGAATACACGGTCACGGTCGACGGCAAGGCTTACCAGGTGAAGGTGGAGGCGGCCAGCGGTGCCGTGCAAACGGTGACCCCGGTGCCGACGTCGGCCGCCAAGTCGGCCAACGCGGTGGCCGTCAAGGCCAAGCTGCAGGGCATCGTGTCGGAGATTTTTGTCGCCGTGGGTGAGCGGGTGCGTCGCGGCGACACCTTGATCATTCTCGAGGCCATGAAGATGGAGACCCCTGTGGTGGCGCCGTGTGACGGAGCGGTGGCCTCCATCGAGGTGGAAAAGGGGCAGGTGGTCAAGCCAGAGCAGTTGGTCGCAACGATCGCATAGATCCGGGCGGGATCCCCAATGGAGTTCCAGTAGACCCAATGGTTTCGTGAGGCTCAGGAGATCTGATGAAAGACAATACAAAGTTCGCCAGTGGCTGGTTTTTCCCTGCTGCCGTTCTGGCCTTCGGCGCTCCGGCCGCGGCCTGGGCGGGCGCTGGATCTCAAGGTGAGTTGGCACCCTTAGGGAGCATGGTAGCCGAGTTTGTCAAATCCACCGGTTTGTGGGGATACCTCTTCCCGGAGGCGGGCGGATGGACAGCAGGCATCGGCAGTTTGATCATGGTCGCGGTGGGGCTTCTGTTGCTCTATCTGGCCATTGCCAAACGCTTTGAGCCACTGCTGCTGGTGCCCATGGGTTTTGGATGCATTCTGGCCAACGTTCCCCTGGCCGGGATTTCGGAACCGGGTGGGGTCATTTACTACATTTATGAAATCGGCATCAAAACCGGCGTCTTTCCGCTGCTGGTCTTCATGGGCGTGGGGGCTATGACCGATTTCGGCCCCATGATCGCAAACCCCAAAACCGCTTTGTTGGGGGCGGCGGCCCAGTTCGGCATTTTCAGCACGCTGATCGGAGCGCTCGCGCTATCGGCGATTGTTCCGGGCATCGATTTCGATTTGTTTGACGCCGCATCCATCGGCATCATCGGCGGTGCCGACGGACCGACCGCCATCTTTCTGGCCAGCCAGTTGTCGCCCGATCTGTTGGGGGCCATTGCCGTGGCGGCCTATTCTTACATGGCACTGGTTCCCATCATCCAGCCGCCGATCATGAAGGCTTTGACCAACGCCGAGGAGCGTAAAATCCGCATGACCCAGCTGCGCTATGTGGGCAAGGTGGAAAAGATTGTGTTTCCCTTGATCGCCCTCGGGTTGTGCATGCTGCTGCTGCCGTCTGCGGTACCGCTCATCGGTTTTTTCATGTTCGGCAATCTCATGCGGGAGTGCGGCGTCGTCGATCGTTTGTCCAAAACCACCCAGAACGCCCTGATCAATATCGTCACCATCTTTCTCGGGATAGGCGTCGGTTCACGGCTCTCGGCGGAGAACTTCCTGAACCTGGAGACCCTGGGAATTTTGCTTTTGGGGGTCATTGCGTTCAGCATCGGGACCGCTTCCGGTATTCTGATGGCCAAGCTGATGAATCTGTTGCCCGGAACCAAAGTCAACCCCTTGATCGGATCGGCGGGCGTCTCGGCGGTGCCCATGGCCGCCCGGGTGAGCCAGAAGATGGGTATGGCGGAAGATCCCGAAAACATGCTGCTGATGTTTGCCATGGGGCCCAATGTCGCCGGTGTCATTGGATCGGCCGTGGCGGCGGGTGTATTGCTGACCTTGAAAAATCTGATAGTCTGATACGGATCTCGAAAGGATGTCGCTCGAACGTTGCAAGCGACCGATAATTTGATATACTGCCGTTCATGCCATCAGCAATTGTGACCCCGGATCATCAAAGTGGAGGGAAAAATGTCGATACGCGTCCTCATGTTCAGGAAAATGCCCCGGTTGTACGGTGGCATGGAAGCCGATCTGTTGCCCCAGTTGGGCCCGTTGCTGGCCGAGGCAAGGCAGTTGGCCTTTCGTCAGGCCGGCTACATCTCCGGGGAGACCATGCGGAATATCGCCGATCCCTACGAGTTTCTGGTGATCAGCACATGGAAATCGGTCGAGGACTGGGAACGATGGTTCGCCAACAAAGAGCGTGCGGCGATCGAGGGAAAGATCGATGCCGTTTTGGGCGCTCCGACGGAGTACAGGGTTTATTCCTACGATTGATCTGATGAATTTGAATTGAAATGCTGACGTTCTTCCGTTTTATGTGACGCTCGAAGGACGTTGCCTGACCTGGTGACAGACCCGAACGACACAAAGGAGCTAATACATGGACATGAGCCTATATGCCAGAAATGTCATGGTGACATCGTTTGATCGCATCCATCAGGACGCACCGATCGATGATGCCATCCGAATGATCTTGAATGGGAAAATCAGAAGGACGGGCCATAAGACCGTCAGTCTCATCGTCGTGGATGATTACGGACAGATGGCGGGTGTGATTACCATGTACGATATCCTTTTCCACCTCAGACCTGATTTTCTCAACTTGAGCGTGGATGCGGACACGCTTCAATGGAAAGGGCAGTTGAAGCTTCTGGTCGAATCCCTCAAACAGAAAAGAGTCGGGCAGCTGATGAGCACCAATGTAATGAGCGCCGCTCCCGATGACCATGTCATGGTGATCCTGGACCGGATGATTAAAAATAAGTTCCGCCGCCTGCCCGTCCTGGAGGGGGACAGACCGGTCGGCGTGATCTATATTTCTGATGTTTATCACAGTATTTTTAACATAATGCAATATTTCTAGACGCTTTCGAGATTTTCATTGGCCCCATCGAGAACGAGAGGTTTCCACATGGCCAAAAAGAAGAAGAGAGATCTTGAAAAAAGCTACCCAACGGCCGAATTCGTGGCAAAATTGCGCAGGTTTGCCGATGCGCTGGAAGGCGGTCGGCGCTTCCGGATCCAGATTGCCGGTGAGCGCATTTCGGTGCCGGCCGGGGCCCTTTTCAATATCGAACACGAACGGGAGGGCAACCAGGAGGAGATTGAATTCCAGATCAAATGGACGCACGACGCCTGATGAAATCTTAAGGCGTCCCGATCACCCATACCATCGTCCACACCGAAAGCCGGCATCTGCTTACGCCATGGGCACCTTTTACCTGTGTTCCGCACGCGCTCGCAATCATTTCTAACAGATTGATTTTCATATCAAATTAATTCCTGCACCTCCTTTTTAGCAAGAGTTGGCGGACCTTTGTTTCCACCTGACTTCCTTTGCTGCCACTCGGTTGTTTGCTCGTTCAACATAGGTTCCCCACCGCCCTCTCGGCGGCCCCCAGCGCCCCTTCGAGATAACCGCCGTGCTGGTCCGCGGTTTCCGTGCCGGCAAAAAGAATGGTGCCGTCCCAGATGGCGGTTTGGCCAGCGGGCGGCATGTATATAGGGTGTTCATACATGGGCGGCTGGTCGTATTCGGTAGCCGTGAACCGTTCCCGGGCCCAATCTTTGTAAAAGTAGGTGGTCGGCCGAATGGCCGGGGTGCCGAAGATGCCGGCCAGCTGGTGGAGAATCGCCTCGGTGATGTTGGGTTGCTGGCCGCGCTGCACCGCTGGAAGCCCGACGAAGCCGGTCAATGCATAGGGGCCCAGATGGTCGTTGGACGCATCGTGGATTTCGCCCAATGGGCCGCATTCGCTGAACGCCTGGCCCGACAGCCCGGCCTCGCGCCAGAAAGCGGTGTCGTAAAGGACACAGAACTTGGCTTGTCCCGCCATCCAGGTGCCGATCTTCAGCATGGCCTGGGTCAGGCGGTCGGACAATTCGGGGGTGAACAGAATCGTGGCGGCGGCGAGGCGCGGGGGCAGGGCGAGGATGACGCGGTGGGCTTGAAATTGTCCCCAGGCTTCTTTTTCCAGCTCGCCGACCGTGACCAGAACGCCGTTGGGCTGCTTTTCGATGTGGCAGACCGGGTGATTCAATCTGACCATGCTGGGTGGAATGGCATCCCCTAATCTCCTGACCATCGCCATCATGCCGCCGGAAAGTCTCCAGGATTGGGGTTGCATGGCATATCCTCGAACGGTCTGCACCGCACCCGTGTAGCGTTGAAAACGCCCGGCTCCCGTTTCGAATTGGCGATATCCGTTCAGACCCAGGGATTGGATAAGATGTGCCATCCGCGGGTGGATTTCGGGCCAGTACCAGGAGGGTCCGAGATCGGAACAAAAGCCCAGGTGTTCGGGAGACAATATTCTCCCGCCGATCCGATCGCGTGCCTCGAGGAGGATGAAAGATCGTTTTTTTTGCTGCAGGAGCCAGGCGGCATAGATGCCGCTCAGGCCGCCGCCGATGATGAGGGTGTCAACTGTTACCGTGGTCATGGTCGTTGCGTCGCTTTCCATATTCGGTACTGACGTTCGATAATTGCGGCCGTATCCAACCACTTCCATGCCCGGGCTGTCAATACATTGCGCGCTCATGGATAAGGTTAGAAGATTCTCATCACTTTTCTGAAACCGAACTTTTCTTGTTGTGCCCATGCCGAAATGGCACATATCATAAGGACGTTTAGTGGATTCGTAAAAAGCAGTTGCGGAAGGCGCCGTCATGTTTCGCGTCGGACGTCTGATGGATATTCGACGATCCCTTATGTCATGGATCGCTGCTCCTTTTTCGAAATGACTTTGAATCGGCGGGGATGAAATGCGGAATAGCGATGAAAAGCATGTGCTGTCGCAGGTTTCTCACGAAACAGGCGAGTCTGCGCAAGTGTTGCCGGAAATCACATTGGATCCCCCCGGGCATTGGGTGGACATCCTGGACATGTTCCACAACGGTGTCCTGATTCTTGATCGCAACGGTATCATCAAGGTTTATAACCGGGCCGCGCGCCGGATTTTCGGTGAGGACCGGGAAACCTCTCCCGGGCGGCACATTCAGGAGGTGCGACCCGGGGTGTGGCCCGAGTTCCAGCGGATTATCGAAACCGGGCAACCCCAGATCGGACGCAAGCTCAGCATTGCCGGTGCCACCGTTATCGCCAACCGCAGTCCGATCCTGATCGACGGGCAGGCGCAAGGCGTCATCTCCGTCTTTCAGGACATTTCCGAGTATGAAACGATCATCAGCGAATTGAAGAGTTTTCAGAGGTTGAACCGGGAGTTGGAAGCGATCTTCGAGTCTTCCTATGACGGTCTGTACATCACCGATGGAAAGGCCAACACCATCCGTGTCAACCGGGCCTACGAAAGGATCACCGGCCTTCGACGCGAAGACCTGATCGGTCGCAACATGCACGAGCTGGTCGATGAAAAGGTGTACGATCATTCCGTGACCCTGGAGGTTCTCAAGAAGCGGCAACCGGTGACCCTCATGCAGGTGGTGAGCGGTGACAAGCAGGTCATCGTCACCGGTACCCCGATTTTCGATGATGAAGGGGAGATCGTGCTGGTCGTCACCAATGTGCGCAACATCACCGAGCTGAACCAGTTAAAGGCCGAACTCGAAAACAGCCGGCGGATCGCCTCGCGCATGGCCCAGACGCTCTTGGAACAGGATTCGGTCGAGCATGCCATGCAGCAGATGGTGGTCAAAAGCCAGAGCATGATGAAGGTCGTACGAACGGCGATCAAGGTGGCCGGGACCCAGGCGCCGGTGCTGCTTCAGGGAGAGTCGGGCGTCGGCAAAAGCATGCTCGCCCGTTTCATCCACCAGATCAGCGACCGCAAGGAGCGGGTCTTTGTCAAGATCAACTGCGGCACCATTCCCCCCACGCTCATGGAGAGCGAGCTGTTCGGCTACGAGAAGGGCGCCTTCACCGGCGCCATGCCCGGTGGCAAGGCAGGCATGATCGAAACCGCGCACCTGGGAACGGTCTTCCTCGACGAAATCGCAGAATTGCGACCGGAAATGCAGATCAAACTCCTGGAGGTCATCGAAGATAAGACCTTCGTACGAGTGGGCGGCACCCGCCCGGTGGAGGTGGATGTGCGGATCGTTGCGGCGACCAACCGTGACCTGTTGGAGATGATCCACGAGGGGACGTTTCGTGAGGATTTATACTATCGTTTGAACGTGGTCCCCATTTCGATTCCGCCCCTGCGTCGGCGGCGGGAAGATATCGTCCCGCTGGTCATGAAATTCGTGGATTCGCTGAACCGTCGCAACGGGACCGCCAAACGGTTCGATTCGCGGGTCATCGACCGGCTCATGGAATACGACTACCCTGGCAACGTGCGTGAGCTGATCAACATTGTCGAACGCATGATGATCCTGAGTGACGGAGAGCGGTTGTGTGCCCAGGACCTTCCCGAAGAGACGTTTTCTACCGCCTGTTCCTTCAATCTGCCCTCGGGGGTGGGCACCCTGAAGGCCTCGGTGCAGGCGCTGGAAACACAGATGATCAAGGCGGCCATCGAAAAAGAGGCTTCCCTGGCCGCAGTGGCCCAACGCCTGGGGGTCCATCCCACGACCCTCTGGCGGAAAATCACCCGCTACGGCATAGCGTGTGGTATTGCAAAAATGAAATAGGCATGCATTTCTGCAATTTTGTTAACCATCTGTTAATGCATACAAAACCAAGCTTTCCATCTCCTAAGACTTGGATTATTGCTTAAATGCAATAATCAAAATAAATCCAATTCAAACTATTTATCTGTATAACGCCAACGAAAACAGTGGGTTGCTATTTTTCTGAATAGTGGCACAGCCGTTGCTCTGTATCTTTTCCGACAGTTTGGTGCTCGCCGATTAATGGGGCAGGCAACCCCATATCCATGGCGTATCTACAATCGAAAAGGAGGGAGCATGAAAAAAAATCTGTGCGTTTGTCTGGCAATCGTTCTGGGGGTGCTGTGCGCTTTGCCCATGGCCGTTCAAGCCCAGGAAAAGGTCATCCGGATCGGGGCCATGTATCCGATGACCGGTCGCGCCGGTCTTTACGGCATCGATTCGGTGGCCGCTGCCGAAATGGCCGTCGATGAGATCAATGGCAAAGGCGGGGCCAATGGCTACAAGATCGACATCACCTTCACGGACAGCAAGGCCAAGCCGGCCTATGCGGTGCGCGTGGCCACCCGGTATATCACCGAGGACCAGGTTCATTTTCTCTTCGGCATCGTCAGCTCCGGGGTGGGTCTGGCCGTAACCGAAATTTCCAAGCAGCAGAAAAAAATCTTCATCGGCACCGATCACGCCTCCACCCAGCTCACATCCGACAAGCTGCAGCCCTACTACTTCCGCGTAGCGAACAATACCTTCCAGTCCATGGCCGCCGGCGCCCTTTACCTGCAGGAACTCCAGAAGAGCAAACCGTGGAAAACTATCGCCTACATCGGTCCGGACTATGCCTACGGCCACGATCAATGGAACGAGCTGCGCTTCAGCCTGGATCGGCTGGGGGTCAAATACCAGGTGGTAGGCGAATACTGGCCCAAACTGTTCGAGCCCGATTACAACTCCTATGTCACCTCCCTGGTCAAGGACAATCCAGACATCCTGGTGACCGGCTTCTGGGGTGGCGATACCGTGGCCTTCATCAAACAGGCCCAGGTGTATGGACTTTTCAAGAAATCTCTCTACTTCCAGCCGGATGCCGGCGGTAACTACGAACTCATGAGCGCCATGGGCGCGGAACTGCCGGCCGGTCTGGTGCTGGGCGCCCGTCACTACAACAACTGGCCCGACACCGAGCTGAACCGCAAATTCGTGGCGGATTTTCACAAACGCACCGGCCGCTATCCGACCTATGCCGCCGAGGGCGCCTATGCGGGCGTCTATGCCATCGCCGAGGCGGTGAAAATCGTTGGCAATCCCGACGACACCGAAGCATTGGTCAAGGCACTCGAAGGATTGAAGATCAAACTGCCCGAGGATCCGGATGGGTTCACCTCTTACATCGATCCGGCCACCCATCAGATCATGCAGGTGCAGGCCATCGGTGTGACCATGCCCAACACAGATTTCCCACCGGCAAAAATGATGCTGGGGGATTGGAAGATTTACAAGGCAGAAGACATCGCACCCCCGCCGGGGTACCCCAACAAGTAGGCGCTGTCGAAAGAGAACCAATGCAATGGCGGGGGCCCTCGAAGCGCCGTGGCGCATGACGCCGACCGGGCCTTCGCCAATTTCCCGGTATAGGAATTCGTCCCATGGATGCCTCTTTTCTTCTCACGCAGTTCATCAGCGGTCTGACCATGGCCACCTTGCTTTTCCTGGTGGCCAGCGGCCTGACGTTGATCTTCGGGGTCGGCAATGTCTTTAACTTCGCCCACGGGTCCTTTTACATGCTTGGGGCCTACTTCGGCTATCAATTCGTGTCGGTGTGGAGCACCAATTTCTGGATCGCTCTCCTTCTTTCGGGCGTCTGTGTCGGATTGTTCGGCATGCTGGCCGAGTTCGCCTTTTTGAGGCGTATCTATGGCCGTGCCAATGAAGGGGGATTTCAGATCCTGCTGACCTACGCCTTCATCCTGATCATCGACGATCTGGTCAAGCTGACCTGGGGCGCGGAGTACAAGTCATTGCCGCGGCCGGCGGGATTCGGCGGTGCCATCCAGTTGGGAGATATTTTCATCCCCACATACAATCTATTGATCATCGCCATCGGAATGATCGTGGTGGTGGCGGCCTGGTGGGTTTTGTCCCATACCCGACCGGGCCAGGTGGCTCGCGCCGCGGCCGTCGATCGTGAAATTGTCAGCGTGCTGGGGGTCAACGTTCCCATGACGATGACCCTGGTATTCGGCATTGCCACGGCGCTGGGCGGCATGGCCGGGGCGCTGGCCGCCCCGTTGCGCACCGTGACGCCGGGTGCCGGGATCGAGGTCATCATCGACTCGTTGATCGTGGTGGTGCTCGGTGGCATGGGCAATTTCTGGGGCGCCTGGTTCGGCGCCCTGCTGATCGGCGAGGTCAATGCGTTTGCCGTGGCCGTCGTGCCCCAGTGGGCCACGTTGTTCAGTTTTCTGGTGATGGTCGTCGTGTTGATCTTTAAACCGGAGGGACTCTTTGCTGCGCGCAAGGTGAGGAAGGTATGACAAATCTGGCCACACGTAATCTCAAAGCGGCATCCCTGTGGGCGTTCATCGTGCTGATCTTCGTTCTGGTGCCGGTCCTGTCCACATCGTCCTACCAGGTGAATCTGGCCTGCCATGTCCTGATCTGGAGCCTGTTCGCCGTCTCTTTCAATATGCTCTGGGGGGTTACCGGCATGCTCTCTCTGGGGCAGGCGCTCTACTACGGATTGGGGGCTTACAGTGTGGGGCTGATGGTCGATCATTTGGGCCGTCAGTGGTACCTGCCGGCCATGGGTCTGGGGGTGCTGGCCGCCGCGGCGCTGGCCCTGCTCTTGGGGCTGCTCGTGATCCGGGTCGGGGGCGTCTATTTCACCATGCTTACCCTGGCATTCGCCCAGCTCGGATGGCAAATCACCTTCAAATGGTACGATTTCACTGGTGGCGACGACGGTATTCAGGGGATCATACCGCCTGGCATCCTCGAGAGCGGCACGGTCTATTACTACTTTGTCCTGGCCGTGGTCATGCTCTCCATATGGGTCCTCAAGCGCATGGCCTTCAGCCCCTTTGGCCTGGTGTTGCGCTGCGTGCAGCAGAATCCCGATCGCGTGCGTTTTCTGGGGCGGCGCGTGCGGCGTAACCAGCTGCGGGTGTACGTCATCTCTTCTCTTTTTTCCGCCTTGGCCGGGTCCCTGATGGCCGGGGTGGATGGATCGATCCACACCGACATGTTGTTCTGGACCACCTCCGGAGAGGTGATCCTCATGTCCGTGCTCGGCGGCATCAACCAATTCTTCGGTCCCTTCGTGGGCGCCACCGTGATCATTCTGATCGAAGATCTGGTCGGCGCGCGTACCGAATATTGGTCTCTGATCATCGGGATCATCATCATGGTGATCGTGCTCGTTTTTCCCAAGGGAGTGGTGGGTGAGGCGATGCGCGCCAAATCGCTCCTGACCAGAACCGGTGCGGGGAGGTGACCATGACACCCATGCTCCAACTCGATGCGGTGGACAAGGCCTTCGGCGGGCTGCGGGTGACCTCCAATGTCTCGTTTTCCGTGATGCCCGGGGAGATTTCGGCCATCATCGGCCCCAACGGTGCGGGTAAGACCACCCTGTTCAATCAGATCACCGGCCATTTGCTCTGCGACCGCGGGGCCATCCTGTTTCAGGGAGAGAATCTCGTCGGAAAGCCGCCCCGGCAGATCGTGGCCAGGGGCATCGGACGCGCCTTTCAGATTGCATCTATCTTTCCGGATGAAACCGTCCTGGACAACATTCGCGTGGCCTGCCTCTCCAAATTGGGTGAGACGCGCAAGTATTGGAGACACGTCGCCGATTTCAAACGTGCCACCGACGAGGCCCACGCCATTCTCGACAGCCTCGGTCTGGACGGTCAGTCCGAGCGGCCGGCTTTTGAACTGGCCCACGGCGATCAGAAGTTGCTCGATATCGGCATCGCCCTGGCCCTCAAGCCCAAGTTGCTCCTTCTGGACGAACCCACGGCCGGCATGTCCCCCGACGAGCGGCAGCAGACCCGGGAGCTGATCAAGCAGCTCTGGAAGAGCTATGACCTGACGCTGGTCTTCATCGAGCACGACATGGACATGGTCTTTGGCATCGCCCAGGTCGTGCGGGTCCTGCAGCAGGGGGCGCTACTGGCCGAAGGGACGCCAGAGGAGATCCGCGCCAACAAACAGGTGATCACCGCTTATCTGGGAGAAGATTTTTAATGGAGAGCATTCTCAAAGCCGTCGGCCTGAACACCTTCTATGACCGCAGCCACATTCTGTTCGACGTGGGCATCGATGTGGAGCCCGGCGAGACGGTCTGCCTGATGGGGCGTAACGGGGTTGGCAAGACCACCACCTTCCGTTCCCTGATCGGGCTCACGCCTCCCCGGAGCGGAAAAATCGAATTCAAGGGCAAGACCTGCACCGGCCTGGCGGCGCACAAGATGGCCCGCATGGGATTGGGGTTCGTGCCCGAGGACCGCCGTATCCTGGGGCCATTCAGCGTGCGTGAAAATCTCGAACTGGGGCGCATACCGGGCCGCCACGGCCGTTGGAATCTGGATTCGGTGTTTGCCCAGTTCCCCATTTTGGCCGAGATGTCCGAGCGTCTGGGCGGCACCCTCTCCGGTGGCGAGCAGCAGATGCTCACCATCGCCCGGGCGCTCATGGGCAATCCGGATGTGCTGATGCTCGACGAGCCCTCCGAAGGGCTCTCACCGGTGATCGTCGGCGATATGAAGCGCCTGGTCCTGGAGTTGAAGTCAGCCGACACGACCATTCTGTTGTCCGAGCAGAACCTGAAGTTCGCCCTGGCGGTGTCGGACCGGGTCGTCGTGCTCGACAAGGGCCATGTGGTCTATACCGGCAGTGTCGGTCAATTTCAGAAGGAAGACCAGGTGCACAAAAAATACCTGGCGGTTTAACCTGCCCCATTCACTGTTTGAAACAAAACGCAACAGGTATCATTTTCAAGAAAGGACAACCATCATGAACGCGATCCATCTGTTTCAAACCACACCCCGAATCGTGATGGGTCCCGGCTGCCTTGATCAGATCAAAGGTGAAATCAAGCGCCTGGGCTGCGATCGGGTCATGATCGTCACCGATCCGGGGATCGTGCAAGCCGGTATCGCCGGCCGGCTCGAAGAAATTCTCAGTGCCGCCGGCATCGCCTATTCGCGCTTCGACCAGGTCACCCCCGATCCCAATCTGGATGTCGCCCAGCAGGCGATCGACGCCTTGCGTGAGTCCGGGGCCCAGGTGGTCGTCGGCCTGGGGGGTGGATCTGCCATCGATATCGCCAAGACGTCGGCCCTGTTGGTGGACAACGACGGGCGGCTGACCGATTACTTCGGCATCGACCTGGTGCCCAAAGCGGGACGCAAAACGATCATCGTTCCGACCACGGCCGGTACCGGCAGCGAAGTGACCCCCATCGTGATTCTCTCGGATGAGGCGGAAAAGCTGAAAAAGGGGATCGTGAGCCCCTATCTGATTCCTTCGGTTGCCATTCTCGATCCGGCCCTCACGTTGGATCTGCCGCCCCACGTCACCGCCGCCACCGGCATGGATGCGTTGATTCACGCGGTGGAGGCCTTCACCTCCAAAAACGCTTTTCCCATGAGCGACATGCTGGCTTGCCGGGCCATCGAGCTGATCGCGGCCAACATTCGCACCGCCTATGCCAACGGCCAGGACCTGTCGGCGCGTGCGTGCATGCTCGAAGGCAGCCTGCTGGCCGGCATGGCCTTCGCCAATGCCGGCGTGACCGCGGTGCACGCCTTTGCCTATCCCATTGGGGCGGAGTTCCATATCCCACACGGGGTGGCAAACAGCATCATGCTGGCGTCGGTCATGGAGTTCAACATGCTCGGCAATTTGAAGAAGTTTGCGCGGATGGCCAACCTGCTGGGGGAATGTACCGAGGGGTTGAGCGAGCGCGACATGGCCCTGGCGACAGTCAAGTCACTGCGCACCCTCGCCGCGGATCTTCAGATCCCCAAACACTTGAGCCGCTTCGACGTCAAGGAGTCGGATATACCGATGCTGGCCGAGGGAGTGATGAAGGTCACGCGTCTGCTGGCCAACAACCCTCGCGTGATGACGCAAAAAGATGCTGAACGTATTTATCTGAGCGTGCTTTGAGAGGGGGGCTTGCAAATGCTCCGACCATGGGAGATCCTGCGTCGTGGCAGTGGCCGTTGGCAACACAACCAGGGTCAAGGGATGTGTTTCAAAGCAAATAGGAGATGCCGTCATGTTCGGTTTTTATAACATGGCGCTCAGGGTCGATGTGACCCAAAGCGCCTTTGAACTGCAAATGATTTCGGACGACGTCCTCGGCCGGACGCTGGGCGGCAAAGGGCTCGCCACGCATTTACTACTGGCGCACAATCCGCCGGGCGTCGATCCACTCTCGGCGGACAACCATATCATTTTTGCCGCCGGCCCGGTGGCCGGCAGCAGTATCTGGGGGTCGTGCCGTCACGGTGTCTTTTCCAAGTCGCCGCAAACCGGATTCTATTCGGAGTCCTATTCCGGCGGACGCGTCGCCGAGAACATCGCTGCATGCGGTTTCGACGCCATTGTGATCCACGGTGCGGCCGACGCGCCGGTCTGGCTGGAGATCTGCGAAGAGACCGTTTACTTCCATTCCGCGGAAGCGCTATGGGGCCTGGACACCTACCAAACCGAAGACCGCGTCAAGGCCTGGGTCAAGGAGAACCGCCCCGGGGCAGGCAGCTGCGGCGTCGTTTGCATCGGTCCGGCTGGGGAGAACCTCGTCTCCTTTGCCGTCATCGAGAACGACTACTGGCGCAGCGCCGGGCGCACCGGCGTGGGAGCGATTCTGGGTTCGAAGAAGATCAAGGCCATCGCCTTCCACGGCAAACGCAAGAAAACCTTTGCCGACGATGCCCTGGTGCGTGCCTTCTCCAAAGAGCTGGCCGTCGAAGGGAAGGACAATGCCGGCGTGATCGCATACAAAACCAAGGGCACCCCCATGCTGGTGGATATCATGAACAACGCCGGCGGCTTTCCCACCCGCTACTGGCAGAAGGGACGCTATGAGGGTGCAAGTAAAATCAATGCCGACGCCCTGCACCAGCGCTGCGATGTGAAACCCCATGCCTGCCTGAAATGCTTCATGGCCTGCGGGCGATTGTCCACGGTCAAGGAGGGGCGCCATGCCGGCTTGCAGGTCGAAGGCCCGGAGTATGAGACCATTTACGCCTTCGGCGGTTTGTGCGAGATCGACAGCATCGAGGAGATTATCTATCTCAACGATATTTGCGACCGCTTGGGAATGGATACCATCAGCGCCGGTAATCTGGCCGCCCTGACCATCGAGGCCGCCCGTCAGGGGCGCATCGATCGAAGCATCGACTACGGCGACGTGGATGCCATCGCCCAACTCATGGCCGATATCGCCGCTCGCAAGGGAATCGGCGAAATGTTGGCTCGCGGTATCCGCGCGGCCGCCGATGCCTGGGGCATGGCGGACCAGGCCATTCACGTCAAAGGGCTGGAACCGGCCGGATACGATCCGCGCGTGCTCAAGGGCATGGGCCTGGCCTACGGGTCGTCGGACCGCGGCGCCTGCCACCTGCGGGCCACCTTCTACAAGCCGGAACTGGCCGGCATCGTCGATCCCGAAAAAATCGAGGGCAAGGCCGTCGTGTTCACCGAGTGGGAAGACCGGCTGACCCTCTTCGATACCTTGATCTTGTGCCGCTTTTATCGGGATCTCTACCAATGGGAGCAACTCGGGACCATGATCAAGGCCACCACCGGTCTGGATCTGGATGTCCAGGGGATGCGACGCATCGCCGCCCATGTGTGTGACGACACCCGCCGGTTCAACCTGCGCGAAGGACTCGGGCCCGAAGACGATATGCTGCCCCGGCGATTCCACCGGGAAGCACTGCCCGAGAGCGGCAAGGTGATCACCGAAGATCAGATGAGGCGCATGATGGCGGACTATTACGCGGCCCGCGGATGGGACCCGGAGGGAAAGCCTCCGGAGGCGTAGTGCTGTGCGACAACTATCATACGTTCGAAGGCCGCTCCTTTGAGAAGGAGCGGCCTTCGTTGTTGTGAGGTTGGCGGATGCCGGTGCGACAGATGTTTACTTGTGGGCCTTGTACCCCATGGGCAGCTTCTTGAAACGGCCGCCGTAGATGATCGGGTCACCCTTGTAGCCCAGGGCTTTGAAGTCGATATAGTCGGTCGAGCCAATCAAATGGCTCACGTCCCGACCTTGGGAGGCCATGTAGCTGAAGTCGGTGCCCTTGTGGGCGATGGCCTTGAAATCCACGTCCCGGCTGTCCTGGTGGCAGCGGTCGCAGGTGCGCGCCCCTTTGAGGCTGTCGTGGCACTGAACGCATGAGAGGGCCATGGAGGCCGGCATCACCTCATGCTGCACTCCCCAGAACATGTTGGTCGTGATCC
>DHGT01000076.1 GCA_002402905.1 Desulfatitalea sp. UBA4791
TCCTTAGTACGAGAGGACCGGGATGGACGAACCAATGGTGTTCCAGTTGTCGCGCCAGCGGCATGGCTGGGTAGCTAAGTTCGGAAAGGATAACCGCTGAAAGCATCTAAGCGGGAAACCCACCCTAAGATAAGATATCCCGCAACTTCGGTTGCCTGAAGACCCCTCGAAGATGACGAGGTAGATAGGCCGGATGTGTAAGCACAGTAATGTGTTCAGCTTACCGGTACTAATAGGTCGTGAGGCTTGGCCACAAAACAATCGACATAAGTCTTTAAGAAGAAATAATCCAATTCAGATTGCGCTTTTAATTAGGTCATCAAGTTTTCGGTGGCAATGGCGAAGGGGATACACCCGTTCCCATCCCGAACACGGAAGTTAAGCCCTTCTGCGCCGATGGTACTGCACGGGAAGCTGTGTGGGAGAGTAGGACGCCGCCGAAAAATTTTTAAGCCCGGAGCCGTTACGGTTCCGGGCTTTTTTTATTTCTATCGTTCAATGCTTGAAAAGTTGTTTGAATTTGGAAAGGTGCTGATGCTCTCGCTTGGGGGTTGCATCATCTATGGTGCTGAGCTAAAGAGGGAAATACGCGCTGCAACCTTGATTAAGAGCTGATCTGAGAAAATGGTATAGGAGATTGAACATGCTATCTCGTATCAAAAATTACCTGTGGATTGCCATTATCGTGGGTTCTTTTTATTATTTGTTGAGTCATCATTTCATTTTTACCAGTTGGAATTCTTTCAATATTCTGCCCAAACAGGAACTCACGTTAAAATATACATTTTTCAGCCTTAAGCAGGCCAATCCAGAAAAGGTTTTGCGTATAGATGAATTGCGGGATGTGGGTATAGGAGACCTTATGGTCGAAAACGGGATGCTCACACTGGAAAGATACGACGAAATCTTAAGAAAAATCGATTATCAATAATCAGGATTGGTAAGAGGACGGCGGGGGATTGGGCGCGGTGGCCATTGGATTGTTTTGCCCCATACGTTCCAAATATACCGAAAGAACAAAGATCGTCGCAAACGGTTGAGTGAACAACGTGCCGATAAACACTGAGCTGCCGATGGATAAGAGACCAATAAATAAAATAACCACGACGATATGATCGGCGATATTGCCCTGCACCGACATTTTCCAACTGGTTTTTATGGCATCCATCAGCCCCAGTTTTTGGTCGGTCATTAATGGAAGCACGTACAGGCAGGCAAATGTAACCAGACACGCAACTGCGATGCCGGGCAGAAAAAAAAGCTTAAAAAAGCCGATTAAAATCAATAAAAACACAACAAATGAAAAAAGAAAGAGGGGTAAAAAGAGATGCAGGTGACTGAATAAGTCGCCGATTTTCGGTTCGCGTCCATCTCGAACCAACAAGAGGAGAGAATAGACATACCCCGCCAACATCGCGGGTGCCAACAGGCCCATTGTCAGGACAGACACACCGATCATGACCATTGTGGTGAGGATTAGCGGCGCAATGTGCTTGATGCTCAGATGCCAGGCATTTTCAAGGTGACTTTTAAAATCCATAATGCAGTCCCTTTCGAATCTATGGTATAGGCAGATGACGTATAGCACAGGCAGGGCAGAGAGAAAAGGATCTGCTTGTTCCATCAGCGAAGCCGGT
The DNA here is from genome assembly GCA_002402905.1 of Desulfatitalea sp. UBA4791. Lineage (GTDB taxonomy): Bacteria > Desulfobacterota > Desulfobacteria > Desulfobacterales > Desulfosarcinaceae > Desulfatitalea. Next base: position 1,638 of record DHGT01000076.1, read on the forward strand.
CGATTTAAAGGCACTGCCAGCGCGGCAGCCACACATGAAAAATTGCGCTGCAGGTCATCTTTTTGAGCTTACAAAGGGTTGTAACAGTTTCATGTTTCTCGATTGCCGCGACTTGACGTTTGGTTATCAAGGCACAACCAAGACGCTCTTCAAGAATCTATCGTTCAAGTTCGAAAATCCTGGGTTCCACTCTCTTTTTGGTTCTTCAGGTGTCGGTAAATCCTCTCTGGCGCGTATTTTATGTGGACTGTTACGAGCGGATAAGGGGGTGGTGGACACCGATTCCATTGACTCCCTTCTATATGCACACAATTTAGAACGTTTACCCGGATGGTCGTCTATCGGCGCACACATCGAACGGATCACCCCGATTCACAATCAGGATAAAAAAGAGCTTTTGATTCGACATTTCGGACTGTCGACCCATTTGGGAAAACGGTTTTCGCAGCTTTCATTAGGGCAGAAAAACCGGATCAATTTGTTGCGCTATCTGGTTCAAGATTTCAACGTCCTGATTGTTGACGAGTGCCTGGCCAACGTAGACGAAAAATTACGTGCCCGGATTTTAATCAATATCAAGGCGATGTTTAAGGATCGGTTATTTATATACATCAGTCACAACGTGATCGAGATCGCCAGTTATTGTCAACAGATATGGGTGTTGCGTGGGCCCGAAAGGGATCAACAGGCCGTCCTCGTGAGGGGACAGGATTGCCGGGATCAGAAGTGTCTAGATCGATCATCCTTGCAGCAGACCATGTTGGAGATCATGAATGCTGCTTAGACGTATCTACCAATTTTTAATGATTTATCTGATCGGTCTGGCCATTCTTTTGATGATCAAATATGTGGTCAATCTGTCAGACTATGTGATACCCAGTCTGGGAATCCTACTCAATACATTTGGGGGAATCTCGTCGACGTACGCTCACGACGTGTTCAGCACCCTCTGTGTGGCCATCATCGGGCAAATTTTTTCGATCATGCTGGCCTTTGTTGTCGGTATTTTGGGCCGGAAGACCACCTGGCTCGGAAGCCTGATTAAAGTAGCGGCCTACAATATCCAAGCCTATCCTATCGTGGCGCTGGCACCGATTATCTTTATCCTGCTGGGCGATGGCTTTGTATCGAGACTTTTGATTGCTGCCATGATTTGCTATTTTCCCTTACTCTTGTCCGTCGTCGGCATACTGGCCGAACCGATAACCGAGGTTGAACATTTCTATCAACAAACCGGCCGGATGCGTTGGCAACTCGAAGTCAAAATCCGGTCATTTGAAAATCTGCCAAAATTAACGACCGTCATTGCGGGGAGTGCCACCTTGGCCATGGCCGGCACTATCGTCGCCGAGTTTATTGCGGCAAACGCCGGTATTGGTTACAGTATCCGTATCGCCCTATATCAAAGTGATCTTTCGAAAATCCTGGTAGCCCTTTTTATGATCGGGATCACATTATCCATCTACCAAGGCGCGTTGGAAATCGCCGGACGGCTGGTCAAAAGCGCATGGGAGCAATAACTGGAGGTTTATGGTGATCAGGGCACGCTCTGTTTTTCCATTGCTGATTGACCGATTGGCACGCCTGATATCCATGTCAGTAGCGTTAGGTGTCACGTTTTTCATATTGGATCCCGCCATCGCCCAGGAAAACCTTACCTACCGACTGAAATGGCTGATCAACATGTCCACGGTTGGAGATATCGTTGCAGTGCATCAGGGTTGCTTCCTTGAGCAGGGGTTGACCGTAACCCTTAAATCCGGTGGTCCGGAAAGAGATGCGATTCGTGATCTGGAGTTGGGACACGCTGATTTTGGTGTGGCTTCGGGAGATCAGGTCATTCAGGCGATATCCAAAGGATCTCCGGTAGTGGTGGTCGCCCAGCTGTTCCAGAAGAATCCATTGCAATGGGTTTACTTCAAGAACAAAATCCGCATCGACGGGTTAACCGATCTCAAAAACAAGACCATCGGGGTAACTTTCGGAAAAAATGATGAGATCATCATGCGTACCCTGCTGGTCAAGTCAGGACTATCCGAACGGCAGGTCCGGCTGTATAGCGTGCGTCTGGATTATACCCCTTTTTACAAAGGGGTAGCCGACCTATGGCCTGTCTATATCAATACGCAGGGTGTTGAAATCGGGCACAAGCTCATGGCATCAGGTGCATCCATTGCTTTTCTGGATCCCGAGTCTCATGGGGTCCTTTTTGTCGCCAATTCAGTGGTCACCTCCAAAAGGTTGCTCGAAGAGCATCCTGAACGGGTGCATCGATTCATAAAAGGCTTGATCAAAGGCTGGACCACTGCGGTCGAAGGCACCGACACCGATCGAATCGTCGATGATGTCAGGCGATATGACCGGGATACATCCCGTGATCTTCTTTTCGCTCAGCTGGATCAGACACGCGCATTGGTCAAACCCGGTAAAACCGTATCCATAGGTCGGATCAATGTGCCTGCATGGGAGCAGACGGAAGCGATCATGTTGGCCAATCAACAGATCGATCGACCCGTGAATGTGGGGACCCGTTTGAGGCTTGAGTTCGTAGAGTGATTTTAGGGCATCTTGCTCTCGGCAGGATATTTTTTTTTGAGATGGTGGTCTAATTCTGCAGAACGCATGACGAAAATGGCGGTGTTGAGATGGGTGTCATATTCAAGCATGCGTTGTGTCTCTTTTTCCAGCCAAACATAACGTTCCACGCCGACCCTGTTTTGGGTGCCTGGGCCGTATTTCGTAAAAAGTGCATCTCTCAGTCGATGAAATCCGATAGATCCATCGGCCCACATCACGATTGAATAGAGTTGGTCTTCCCAAAATCCGTATACCAATCCGTCTAATGGCGCTCCGCTGATCGACAGGGGATGCTCCGGTCGCCAGTATTGATCGATGCCGCCAAAGATCGGGTCGGTCTTGATTTTTTCAAGGCCCTGGATTGCGCCCGGTTTCATGCGCCACGTGATGTTTTCCAGGCCGGTGCCAAGTGCCGCCGACTGGTCTCGGTGGGAAAATGTGCGGTGGTTGCGCTCGGTCAGAGGACGGCGCCCATTGTATGGGGCTTGTTCACGACTTTCGATATCATCTGCTGAATGGGGCATCCGGAAAGACGCGTTGTTTTCTTCAATGCCGGTCGTTTTGGGACGAGGAGCCGTTCCCGTCCCTCTTTCCCTGTCGAGTACATCCTTCTCCCGGACGATCGAAACGACCTCCTCCTTCGCGACGCTCACCAGCAATCCATGCATATTGAAACGAATCTTGCCATCTTCTTCCCAAATGCGATCGGATGAAAAGCGTTCGCCGCTTTTCAGTACCAATTCATCCGCGTGACCGATGGAGATGGTCATGAGTACCAGAAAGAAAAGCGACATTCTTATAGTTGTATGTATTTGCATGCGAGGATGGCCCGATCGCTGATGTATTGAATCGAAAATACCCCATTTATTGATCATTGTTTGACAAATTCGATTTGGACGACATCTCCCTTGAGTTGGGCACGAAAACTGCCTGAGCTAATCGATTCTGGTAAGGGTATAAGATGCTGAAATTGCGAATCTTGCTTCGATTGCAGGGAAAAGGATGCATGCTTCGGAGGGGTGTCGATTCTTTCCCCTCGAATGACCAGTTTTTTATCCAAAATAGCGAGGTGAAGGCTTTCTTCCTTGATGATGGTCAAGGCCACCTCAATGGTCATTCCCTCGTCCGTTTCATACACTGCGATCCCCTCCGGCTTGGTCCCGGATATGGAGGGGGGCTGAATATCATTTGTCCGGTGACCGTAACTAAAAACAATTGCGTGATTGGATATCGGACGCCATCCACAAAGCGTCACCCTGCGGTACAGGGCTGCTGACGGCCCAAAAGCGGTGTCAAAGAACTTATCGACGGATTGCTCGAAGTTGTCGGATGCATAGCGTAAATCCAGTTTCATCGATCCCATTCTCAATCTCCTTGTGAGGTTCCGTTCGCTACTACTCATAAATCGGCCTGACGGTGACAAACTTGAGGCCTACAAGGATAAAAAAAATGGGCTATAGGTAAAATATACCTAATGATTTTAAGTATATCATTTTGATAGCAAGGGAAGGGAATGGGCTTCGGTGGACGGTGCCTCAAAAATCGATCAGGCCCGTATAGCTATGGGGCGTCAAGGCCGACAACTCCTTTTTGACTCCAGGAGGTACATCCAGGGTTGCGATAAAATCGGCAATGGCCTGGGCATCGATCGTTGTGTTGGTTCGGGTGAGAGCCTTGAGTGCCTCGTAAGGCTTTGGGTATCCTTCCCTGCGCAAAATGGTCTGAATGCCTTCTGCAACCACCGCCCAGTTATTGTCCAGATCCTTGTCAATGGCCGTTTCATTGAGGACCAATTTGGCCAGCCCTTTTTGGATCGATCGGAAGGCGATGAGGGTGTGCGCCAATGGCACGCCCAAATTCCGGGTGACGGTCGAATCGGTCAAATCGCGCTGAAGCCTGGAAATGGGCAATTTGGCGGATAGATGTTCAAGCATGGCGTTGGCAACGCCCAGATTGCCCTCTGCATTTTCAAAATCGATGGGATTGACTTTGTGGGGCATGGCCGACGATCCGACCTCATCCTTTTTTATCTTCTGTTTGAAGTAGTCCATGGACACATAGGTCCATATGTCGCGGCACAGATTGATGAGAATCGTGTTAATGCGCTTGAGGCTGTCACAAAAGGCGGCGAGATGGTCATAGTGTTCGATCTGGGTCGTCACCCGGCAGCGTGACAACCCGAGGATGTCGTTGACGAAATGATTGCCGAAGTCAATCCAGTCCACTTCTGGATAGGCCACCAGGTGGGCATTGAAGTTGCCGGTCGCGCCACCGAATTTGGCCGAAAAGGGGATGTGGGTCATCAATTCGTATTGCTGGGTCAATCGATCGACAAAGACGAAGATCTCTTTTCCAAGACGCGTCGGAGAGGCGGGTTGTCCATGGGTGCGGGCCAGCATGGGGATTTTTTTCCATGCCAACGCCTTTTCGGTCAAATCGGCCGTAACGGCTTGAAGTCCGGGCGATATGTATTGATGCCAACACTCCTTCAGTGCCAACGGCATGGCGGTATTGTTGATATCTTGTGAGGTTAGACCGAAATGGATAAATTCATTGAAAGGGGTCAAGCCCAAGGCGCTGAACTTTTCCTTGAGAAAATACTCCACCGCCTTCACATCGTGATTGGTGACCCTCTCGATTTCTTTGACCCTTTGGGCATCGTTCAGGCCGAAGGTCAAATAGATGTCTCGCAAGGAGGCCAACAATCGTTTGTCAATCTGTTTCAGCTGGGGCAGGGGCACCTTACACAAGGCGATAAAATACTCGATTTCCACTCGAACCCGGTATTTGATCAGTGCGCTTTCCGAAAAATAGGCCGACAAGACCTGAGTCGTGCCACGATAGCGTCCATCCACCGGCGAAATGGCTTCCAAAGGCGTCAGCGTCATTTCGATTCTCTCTTTGTCTGTTTCATTGCGGCTGCAAACCGGTTTTTATAAATTTGTCGCCACTTCAGATCATATTCCGACCCTGGTGTAAAGGGGATTCCATACGGGTCTAAACTCTGTTTGACAAGGCCCTTGCAGGTGTTCAATATTCAACTATTCAGGAAAGGGGGGATGCGCCCGATGGGGTATGTGTTCGATTTTAAAGATGCACGTGAATACGAACAGTGGGCAACCCTCAAGCACAACCGCCGCGCCGCACGTTTGGAACATCAACTGATGTTCGACCTGCTGCAACCCTCGCCGAACGAGTCGGTATTGGATATTGGCTGCGGTTCAGGATTGAGTACGAGGCCTTTGGTGGAAATGGGGTTGAACGTCACCGGAGTCGATCCATCCCCTTATATGCTCGATCTTTGCTTTGCAGCCCTTCAGAACCGAGTGGAATTGTACCGCGGATTTGCCGAGGATTTGCCCTTTGGCGACAATTCTTTCAACTACGCCATATTCTTCATCGCCCTTGAATTCGTAGACGATCCGATGAAGGCCATCGAAGAGGCATGCCGGGTGGCCAAGGACAAGGTTTTTTTTGGGCTTTTAAATCGTTTCGCCATCAATGGCACCCAGCGCTGGCGTGGGCCAGCCGTTTTTTCCCAAGTCCGTTTTTTCAGCCCCTGGAAACTGAAAAAAATGATTCGTTCAGTGGCCGGCAACGTGCCGGTGGCATGGCGCACGGCATGCCAGTTTCCTTATCATACCACTCGCATGATGGAACATTTTGAACGATCGGCCATTTTACAACGCTGCCCATTCGGTGCATTTGCCGGTGTGACGGCCACCCTTGTCCCCAGGTTTCGCACACGACCGTTGGCGATGCGCTATCGACCGAAAAAGGTGCCTCGCGTGATAACCGGATCGGCCCCGGTGGGGCCGGCCACCTTCGATCATTCATGCAGGGGAAGGTATCGCCGACATGGTCATGCCGGCGGTCCGGAACCAGGAACGCGTCATGAAAGCCTGTCTCTATGAAGCGCTGGAAGATCAGGTCGTCCGGTGCCACTTATGTCATCATCTGCGAAGGGGTGTTCAAGTATCGCTTATACCTACACTGAACCCACCGTTTTCTTTGAATTTGCCATGGACACGGCCAAGCTGGCAAAGACCGAAGGCTTGAAAAATGTTTTTGTCACCAACGGATATATGACCGCCGAGGCGTTGGATATGGCCACGCCCTGTCTCGACGCCGCCAACGTGGACCTGAAGGCATTCAGCGACGATTTTTACAAGAACTACTGTGGCGCCAGCCTCGATCCGGTCAAAGCCACATTGAAGCGGCTGAAGGCCATCAAGGGGGGAATTGTCGGGCTATTGCGCGATAATAATCGGCCTCATCGTCACGCCCACGTTTATGGCACCCTTCTGCATAGATGCGGCATTTATGTTCGAGCACCCTGCAGGCGGCCTGCCGCTCTTCGTTTGACAGTACCCCTTTGAGCAGCATCCGTGTAATCGAGCGGATGCGGTACTTGTCCAGTTGCGGCAATCGCGACAATTGATCGGCGTGACCGCCTCTCTTGAGCACCAGCGGAGCAGAGATCAAATGGACAGGATATTTCCACGTAATGCGAAGCCACAGGTCGTAATCTTCACACGCAGGCAGATCTTCGTCGAAAAGGCCCACTTCATCCAGAAGGGATTTGCGCACCATGACCGCCGAAGGACTGATGAGGCACAACGGCAGTGACGCCTGGAAAATCATGCCCGACAATTTTCGATGGTGACGCTTGGGATTGACACGGACGCCGTTTCGAATCCAGATCTCTTCGGTTTGGCAAATCATGGCTTGCGGCGTCGCTTTGAAAAAATCGATCTGTGCGGCCAGTTTTTCGGGTAACCAGTAGTCGTCTGAATCGAGCAGGGCGATCAAATCGCCGGATGCGGCCTGGATACCGTGGTTGCGTGCGGCACTCACCCCCGTATTCGGTTGAAACAACACAGTGATCCGGTCTCCGTAGGATGCCAGCAGTCGCCTGGTATGATCGGTCGAACCATCATCCACGACGATCAGTTCAACATTCCCGTAGCTCTGAGCCAAAACGGAATCGAGGGCCTCTTTCAGCAGGCAGGCCCGGTTGTAAGTCGGCACGATGACCGATACCTGAGGGAATGATCCGTTTTGACCAAAATCGGGGGTGGAGGTTGACATTTAGTATTGATTAGACCTATTTTCTAAACGTTTAGCAACCAAAACGCCGACGTCATCGCTTATAAACTGCACCGAAATCCGTGTCAAACGAGGCACCGGACTTTTTCCGCCGATGACAATCCCATGTCATCGGGCGGGCTGAGCCGGCACTAACGATAAATTTGTTCAGTATCTATCCAGAAAACAGATGAATGCAATGTTCGTCTCTTAATGCCATTCATATTTGCCATGCCGTTCTGTGGCAACTTCACCGATTCGTTCCATCGTTGCGATGGACGATGAGACCATACGAACAGACAGGAGGGATTTATGAAAAAAGCTTCTATCCTATTGGCGTCGCTTCTTTCCGCACTGATGCTGGCCGCTTGCGGCGGTGATAAAAAGGCCGATACCGGCAAGGCCGGAGACGCCGGCGACAAGGCGGCCAAAACGGCTTATGCAACCATCGGAACCGGCGGAATCACCGGCGTATACTATCCCACCGGCGGTGCGATCGCAAAGATGGTGAACAATAAAAGGGATCAATACAACATCCGGTGCACGGTCGAGGCCACCGGCGGTTCGGTGTTTAACGTCAATGCCGTCATGGCGGGCGACTTGGAATTCGGCGTCGTTCAATCCGATCGCCAGTACCAGGCCATTAACGGCATGGCCGAATGGAAGGAAAGAGGACCCCAGAAAGATTTGCGGGCGGTCTTCAGCATCCATCCCGAGTCGGTCACCCTGGCCGCAGCCGTCGATGCCGGCATAAACGATATCCGGGACTTGAAGGGCAAACGCGTCAACATCGGCAACCCGGGCTCGGGTCAGCGTCAGAACTCCATCGATGCGCTCCAGGCCGTCGGTTTGGACTACGAGAAAGATTTGCAGGCAGAGAGCGTAAAGGCGGCCGAGGCCCCGGGTTTGCTCCAGGATGGCCGCATCGACGCCTTTTTTTACACGGTGGGACATCCCAGCGGTGCGTTTAAAGAGGCCACCGCCGGCGTCAGGAAGGTGCGCTTCGTTCCCATCACCGGTATTGATGAGTTGTTAGCCAAGTATCCTTACTACGCCAAATCCTACGTGCCTGTTAAGGAGTACCCCGGGGCCGAAAATGAAGGCGACGTCGAAACGTTCGGCGTCAAGGCCACTCTGGTGACCTCGGCCAAGGTGCCGGACCATGTCGTTTATGCCGTGACCAAAGAGGTGTTTGAAAATCTCGAAGAGTTTAAAGGGCTCCATCCGGCCTACAGTGTGTTGAACAAAGAAGAGATGCTCGAAGGTCTTTCCGCAGAGATTCATCCCGGTGCCATGAAGTATTACAAGGAGGCCGGATTGAAGTAGCGGTCGAAGAGACCTATGACGGGTTTCAACCTTTGGCGAATCTTCCAGGAGGAAAATGAGCGATAGAGACCGGCTTGAAGTGAACCCCAAGGAAAATGATGCCATAGACGATGGTTTGGAGCGGGCCAAGCGTTTGGCGGAAAGGGAAGAGGGACTATTCGGCCGCCAGCCGCAGGACTGGACGCGTTTTATCGTTCCAAGTGTCGCCGTGGCATGGAGCCTTTTTCAACTTTCCATCGCCAGCTGGTTGATCATCGATTCCACTTACGCTCGTGCCATCCACCTGGCGTTTGCCTTCTTGATCGTCTTTCTGAACGTGCCGATGTTGAAAAGAGAGCTCGGGAAGCTCTCTTTTCTTTCGGCCCAGCATCGTATATCACTGCTCGATTTTTTTCTGGCCATCCTGGCGGCCCTGGCAGCCCTTTATATCGCCCTGGACTACGAGGGCCTGGCCATGCGCACCGGCGCTCCCAGCGTCTTGGATTTGATCGCCGGGGCCGTACTCGTCATCGTGTTGCTGGAGGCATCCCGGCGGGTGATCGGCCCGGCATTGCCCATTATCGCCACGGGGTTCATCTTGTATGCCTTCCTGGGGCCCTATATGCCTTCCGTCATTGCCTTCAAAGGGGTTTCTCTCAACCGCTTCCTGGGACAGATGAGCATGTCAACCGAGGGGATTTATGGCATTCCCCTCTATGTGTCGGCGCGTATCGTTTTCTTGTTTGTGCTTTTTGGTGCCATGCTCGATCGCGCCGGTGCCGGACGCTATTTCATTCAACTGGCGCTCTCCGTTCTCGGAGGGTTCAAGGGCGGACCGGCCAAGGCCGCCGTGGTGGGCAGCGGGTTGTCGGGACTCGTTTCGGGGTCGAGTATCGCCAACATCGTGACCACCGGCACCTTTACCATTCCTTTGATGAAAAAGGTGGGCTATCCACCCAAAAAGGCGGCGGCCATCGAGGTGGCCGCGAGTACGGACGGACAACTGATGCCGCCCATCATGGGAGCGGCGGCCTTCATTATCGCCGAATATGTCAACGTGCCGTACATCGAGGTGGTCAAGGCGGCCGCGATACCAGCGTTTGCCTCTTATGCGGCCCTCTTGTTCATCACCCATATCGAGGCCTCCAAGCTGGGGCTCACCGGTATGCCCCGGAGCGAATTGCCGCCTTTCTGGAAGACCCTCATGTCGGGCGCTCATTTTTTGTTTCCCCTGTTCATGTTGCTTTTCGAATTGATCGTGGTGCGCCACACCCCGGACACGGCCGCTTTCAACGCGATCTGGGTCATGGCCATCGTCATGTTCGTCCAGCGACCCATCCAGGCCTATCTGGGAAAGGAACCCCTGTTGCCCGGCTTTGTCAAAGGGTTCATCGATATCGTTCAGGCCCTGGTCGGCGGTGCACGGAACATGGTGTCGGTCGCATTGGCCACTGCCGCGGCCGGCATCATCGTCGGTGTGGTCTCCTTGGGTTTGGGCAGCCGTATCACAGAAGTGGTCGCGATCATTTCGGGCGGCAATGTCTTCTTGATGCTGATCATCACCGCCATCGCCAGCCTGATGATCGGCATGGGATTGCCCACCACGGCGACCTACATCGTCATGGCCAGTTTGACGGCCAAGGCCCTGGTGGTCGTCGGCGCGCAAAACGACTTCATCGTCCCGCTCATGGCTGCGCATCTGTTCTGCTTTTACTTCGGCATCCTGGCCGACGACACGCCACCGGTGGGACTGGCGGCTTATGCCGCGGCCGCGATCGCCAAATCACCGCCCATTCCCACCGGCCTACAGGGATTCATGTACGATATCCGCACGGCCATCCTGCCCTTCATGTTTATCTTCAATGCCGACCTGATTTTAGATGGGATCACCAGCTGGCCATTGGGGTTGCTTATTTTTGCAATGGCCTGCATCGGCAACTTCGCCTTTGCATCCGCGACCCAGGGGTGGCTGATCACGCGCAACAAATTTTATGAAATTCCAATCCTTCTTTGCGTGACCTTTATTTTGATGCAGCCGAAATATGTGGCCCAGTGGATCGGATTTCAGCAAAGTCCCTACTGGACCTATTTGATCGGCCTTGCGATCATGGGGGCGTTGTATCTGTCCCAACGCTGGCGCCAATCCAGGCACGCCGCCTGACCGTGGAGTGGTATTGACCCGTTCGTGTCGTTGAGGTGGTTGTGGCTATACGTGGATTCAGGACCAAGATCGCATTCCATGTGGTGTTGCTGGTGTTCTTGTCGGCGTTGATCGCCGACATTGTCGTGGTGTTGGTTCTTCAGGGCTTCGTTGTCCGTCATCGATTGGATCAGCATAGTGCCCTACTGGAAAGTGCCGCACGACAGGCGTTGCATGACCTGGAACTACCGATCGACGCAGCGGATTCAGAGGTTCCCCGGCATCTTCCCGAAATACTGGCGAATGATGATTTTTCGGCGGTCGCCATTGTCGATCGCAACGGCACCCTGCGATTTGAAAGAGGACATCATAGCCATTCCCCGGAGCGTATCCGGAGGGCCGTCGATTCGGCGCTGCAGACCGGAAAACCCTGCAAAGAGGCATTGGGATTGATGTGGGCCGTTTTCTGGTGGAGCGCTTCGGACGAATTGGTGGCCGTTGCTCTGCACAGCGGTGGGACGGTTTCAGGAGCCGCGGCAGCGGTCGTGCCATTGGCGCCCCTATACGCCAAATTGCGTCAATACAACAAACCGATCCTCTATTACATTCTGTTGAACAGCATCATATTATCCGCCGTAGGCCTGTATCGCATCTTCCGAATCTATCTGCATCCCATCGACCGCATCGTCCGCCAGGCGGACGAATACAGTTCCGACGAAGATCTTTTTTTCACCTTCAGACGGGAGGACAACGAACTCAATCGGCTCTCATCGGCGCTGAACAGAATGCTGAAGCGAATTGCGGAAGATCAGCAGAAGCTCAAGGCGAGCGTCGTCTCCCTGGCAAAGGCCAATCAGGAACTCAAGGAGGCCCAGAACGAGATCGTGCGTGCCGAAAAGATGGCCTCCGTCGGTCGACTGGCCGCCGGAATCGCCCACGAAATCGGAAACCCCATCGGCATTGTGCTCGGTTATATGGAGTTGATCAGACAGCCGGATCTGGCACCTGATGAACTCAAGGATTTCAGCCTGCGTGCTGAAAAAGAGATCCAGCGCATCAACACGATTATCCGTCAACTGCTGGATTTGGCACGTCCCCAAAAGAGTGAACCTCAGCAACTATCGGTCCACGCGGTGCTCGAGGATATCGCAAGTGTCATGGGAACGCAGCCCTTGATGAGCGGCATAGAAATTGATTTGAAACTCGAAGCCGAGCATGACATCCTCATGGCCAACGCCGAGCAGTTGCGTCAAGTCTTTCTCAATCTGCTTCTCAACGCAGGCGATGCCATCGCCGATGTTCACGAGTTGACGCAAGGCCGTATCGGGATCCGAACCTGGAATGAAACACCACCGAGTTCGCATCGGGCGCTGGGCGTTCGATTCGAGGACAATGGCAAAGGTATCTCCCCGGATCAGATCGAAAACGTGTTCGATCCCTTTTACACTACCAAGGAGCCGGGCAAGGGAACGGGATTGGGCCTGGCCGTCAGTTATATGATCATTCAAAAGATGGGGGGTACGATTTCGGTGGAGAGCCGGGAGAACAGCGGCACTCAATTTACGATTTTTCTGCCGCTGGAGCCGACCGGTACGGCTCCCCAACCCAGGGGCGGAGATTCTCAAACACGGTAAAACTGCATCGGATGTCATGCGTTTATGAAGAACAACACCACGCCAAAGAGTGCTCAACCCAGTGTGCTGATCGTCGATGACGAAGAAAACATGCGCCACATGCTGGCCAACATGCTCAAGCGGGACGGTTATTTCGTTGAAACCGCGGAGAACGGAGAGGCCGGCATCGAGGCGCTGAAAAGCCACCCGTACGATTATGTGCTGTGCGATATCAAGATGCCGAAAATGGACGGCATGGCCTTTCTTAAACATGCCAAACTACTTTCCGATACGACCACCATCATCATGATGTCGGCCTACGCGACCATCGATCTGGCCGTCGATGCCATGAAGCTGGGCGCCTATGATTTTATTTCCAAGCCGTTTAAAAGCGACGAGATCAAGCTGGTGATCGAAAAAGCAGCGGAACGGGACCGTCTGAAACGGGAAAACGTGATGCTCAAAGAGCAAGTGCGCCGCTTCGAGGGGCAATACCGTTTCGGCCATCTGTTGGCCAAAAGCAGGGCCATGCGGGATGTTTTCGAACTGGCGGCCAAGGTCGCACAGTACAACACCACGGTCTTGATCGTTGGTGAAAGCGGCACGGGCAAAGAGTTGGTGGCGCGCGCCATCCACCGGGCCGGACCACGCCGCGATAAACCCATGGTGGCCATCAATTGCGGCGGTATTCCCGAGGCGTTGCTGGAGAGCGAAATGTTTGGCCATGCCAAAGGCGCCTTCACCGGGGCCGATCGGTCCAAGCGAGGCCTGTTTGAAGAGGCCGACGAGAGCACCCTTTTGTTGGACGAAATCGGCGAAATGCCCGTTTCACTCCAAGTCAAACTGCTTCGGGTGTTGCAGGAGAGCGAGATTCGACCCGTGGGGCAGACCGTCAGCCGTAAGGTGAATGTGCGCGTTATCGCTGCAACTTCGCGCAATCTCCCGCAAATGGTGGCAGACGGCGAGTTCCGGGAAGATCTGTTCTATCGGCTCAACGTGGTGACCATCGAGTTGCCGCCGTTGCGCGACCGGATCGAGGATATTCCGCTTTTGTGCCAGCATTTTATTGAGAAATTCAACGAACGCCTCGAGCGGAACGTAAAAGGCATCGAACCCGAAGCCATGTCGTTGCTGCTGAGCCATCGATGGCCGGGCAACGTACGCGAATTGGAAAACGCCATGGAAAGGGCCATGGTGCTGTCGGTGGGAACCCAACTGGCGCTTGAAAATTTTTCTTTTGCCAGCTCTGCACCGGATGCCAAACCACCGATCGAGCAGTTGTTCGAAGGCTATTCGATCAAGGAGGCGCAAAAACAGATGGAAAACGCCATGATCGTCAAGGCGCTCAAGGCAACCGAGGGAAATCGAACGCACGCCGCACGACTTCTGGAGATCAGCCATCCCTCCTTACTCAGCAAAATGAAGGCGTACAACATAGACCTTTGAAAACAAAATTGGCCGAAAAATTTCTCTTGTTCTGGGGTCGCCTCGAAAGGCGGTTCCTGCCGGAATACGTTTGGCAAAGCGATCCACTGACGTTCTGGCGCGAGCGCGTTCTGTTCGTCATGTGTTTTATCGCCAGTGCGTTCGGGCCATTGGCCTTGATTCCCTCCCTTCTTCTTGCCTTCAAGGAAGGGTTGTGGAGTGTCATCGCCATCGATTCCTGCGCCTATATCATGATCGTGGCGGTCCTGCTCGGCCGCAAGTGGCCGCTTAAGGTTAGAGGCTACATCGCCTGTCTCATTCTCTACTCGCTGGGAGCAGGCTTGTTGTTCATTCTAGGACCGGTGGGCGCCGGGTATATCTGGCTGTTCGGTACATCGGTGATGATCAGCACGATTATCGGCCTGGAAGCGGCCATTTGGACCCTTGTGCTCAATGCATTGACGCTTTTCGGCGTGTCGGTTTTCATTCATTTCGCGAGTCCGTCATGGTCCCTTCAACTCGAGAACGCGCAGGAAAAATGGATCGTGATGATCGGCAATTTTCTCCTCCTCAATGCCTTTGTCACCATTACCACTGCATTCATGCTCAACGGTCTGAAAAGAGTTTTCTTAAAGGAGCAGGAGATCAGCGCCAACCTCCGGCAAAGCGAGGAGCGCTACCGCATCGTGGCCGATTTCAATTATGATTGGGAGTACTGGATTAGTCCGGAGGGAACGCTCGAATACGTATCGCCGTCGTGTGAACGGATCACCGGTTACAAGGTGGATGAGTTCATGCAGAACCCCGGTTTGATGCTCGCCATCGTCCATCCCGAAGACAGGGAAAGGATGGCCGGGCATTTGAGGTCCGATCAAACCGACCGATGGGAAACGGGTTCTCTGGACTTCAGAATCACCACGAGAAAGAATACCATCAGATGGATCAACCATGACTGTCAGGCGGTCTATGGCCATGATGGCGCGTTTCTCGGCCGGCGTGCCAGCAATCGCGATATCACCGAACGAAAGCAGATCGAAGAAAAACTTCGGCTGCACCACGAGCGTTTCGTCACGGTTCTGGACAGTATCGACGCGGCCATCTATGTGGCCGATCTTCAAACCCATGAAATACGCTTCATGAACCGGCACATGATTGAAATTTACGGGCAGGATATGACCGGCAGTATATGCTGGAAGGCGATCAGGCGGTTGTCGGGGCCTTGCCGCTGGTGTCAACCGCAAGGGGAAGGCGAGTTCGCTGAGTTTGCCGGCGTGCACATCTGGCAGGAGCAAGACCCTCACAGCAAAAGATGGTACGTCAATCATGACCGGGTCATTAAATGGACGGATGGACGGCCGGCCAAACTGCAAATCGCCACCGACATCACAGAACTGAAAAAGATGGAGGCCGAGCTGCGTCAATCCCACAAGATGGAGGCCATCGGGACCCTCGCCGGCGGCATCGCCCATGATTTCAACAATATTCTTTCCTCCATTATCGGATTCACGGAGTTGGCGCTCGATGATGTCGAGAAAGGCACGCTGCTGGAAGATAACCTGCGGCAGGTGTTGACCGCCGGCAACCGGGCCAAAGATCTGGTCAAGCAGATTCTGGCCTTCGCACGGCAGTCCGATGAACAAGTCAAGCCGATCCAGGTGAGCGCCATCATCAAGGAGGCGCTTAAATTGATCCGCTCTTCGATCCCCACGACCGTTCAAATTAATTCCCACATCCACAGCGATTCACTGATCATGGGCAATCCGAGCCAGGTGCACCAATTGGTCATGAATCTTTGCACCAATGCGGCGCATGCCATGGAGAAAGGCGGCGGACGACTGGATGTGGGGTTGGAAGACGTGCCTCTTTCCCATGACGGTTCCGGAGAGCGCGGATATCTGGCGCCGGGCGATTATCTGCGGTTGACGGTTTCCGACACCGGTATCGGTATTCCGGAGGAGATGCTCGATTCGATTTTCGAACCGTTTTTCACGACCAAAGCGCCGGGTGAAGGCACGGGCATGGGGCTGGCCGTGGTGCACGGCATCGTGGTGGCTTATGGGGGCCGCATCGACGTGACAAGCACTTTGGGGCAAGGAACGACGTTTACGATCTATCTTCCGGTCTCCAGCAAGCGCACGTTCAGAGAGATTGAACCGGTGGAAGCGCTACCGTGCGGAAATGGACACATCCTGTTCGTCGACGATGAACTTACCATCGCAAAAATGGGCGCGCAGATCCTGGAACGTCTCGGTTACCAGGTTACCACCCGCACCAGCAGTGTCGAAGCACTGGCGTTGTTCCGATCCCGTCCCGGCGATTTCGATCTGGTGATCACCGATATGACCATGCCCGATATGACCGGCGATGTATTGTCTGCGGCGCTCATTCAGCTTCGGCGGGACATTCCGGTGATTCTTTGCACCGGGTACAGCAAAAAGATATCCGACACCCTGATCCAGGAGATCGGCATCAAGGCGTTGGTGTACAAGCCCGTGGTCATGAAAGAGTTGGCCGAAACGATACGAAGGGTTCTCGGCCCCATGAGCACGGATGATGTCGCTCGTTCTTCCCAGGACGACGGAAACGCTCCACTGCAGTGAAGCACTGACCCGATATACAAATCGATCTGCAATCGATGAAAAAATGGATCTACAAGTTGTGGGCGTGGTTCAGCGTGCTTTTGCTGATCGCCAGCCTCATGTCTGCACGAACCAGTTCGTGGGGTCCCTCTTCGAAGGGAAGGTAGGCGAGCAGAAAGCGGCGGGCCTTGATCTGTAGGGCGGACAGAATGTCGTCGATGCGTTTTCGGGGTCGAACAAACTCGGTAAGGATGAGTTTCAATGCTTCGACTGCCTCCTGCAGGGGCAGGTTGACATGATGCATGTCGCCCTGGGGCAATCCGGTCTCCAATCCATCCCGGGGCTGGGCGGCGGTGAGGTGGCCGGCGATGGCCAGAAAGCGCTTGGGGTGTACTTTAAAGGCCGGGCACCAGAAGTAAAAGGGGCGTTCTTCATCTCCAGGCTGGGCCACTCTGGGCAGGTTGGCTGTCCGAATCAAGTCCGCATAACTGCTCAGCGGCAGCTCGGTGATGTCGGCCTGAATCCGCCAGAACGGCAAAAAGACAGGGCTTTGGAGAGACGTTTTTTCATAGACGGTGGGCAGGCGTTCGAATCGACCCTGTTTCGGCCACCAGACGGATTGACAGTTCTGGCAGTATAGGATCAAGGCGTCACGCTCGCCGTTCAGGTCCCATCCGCAATGGGGGCACAGCGTGGCCAGAAACTGGATAGGCCAGTTGGGCGATTGCGCCTCTTGCAGCAATTTTTCAGTCTCTTCGGTTGATCCGCCATCGACCGGCTCGTTCAGGATGGCATCGATGACTTTTTCGGTCACATAGAAGGGCGCATAAAGGAGGCTGATCGTCTCCCCGACCTGCGCCTGATGGAGGATCGGTTTGGGCAGGTTCGCGTTGAAGCGGTCGTTGAGCGCGTCGATCAGACCGCTTTTGGGCAGTTCGGGTTTCAAGAATCGGCCATGGATGTCGGATGTCGCAAACCGCAGCTTCTGCGTTTGACTTCTAAAACCCAAAGAGAAAGGGAAATGGTCGGATGAAATCGCTTGTTGGCTGAGATCCACAAATCGATTTCGTATTTGACCGGGAAGGCATGAAAAGAGCATGCCCTTGAATCGCCAGTAGGGGAAGTAAACCAATTCCTTGTCCTGTGGCGCGTTATGGGGCAGAACATAGCGAAAAAAGGAAGGCGCGCTCAGATAGGAGGCCGTCCGGCAAAAGCCGCACCGGAAGAGACGATCCGTCTCTTCCAGTTCCGCCGGCGCACCGCACTGCGGGCATTGATGCTCTATGATGAAGTTCGTCAATAATAATTCCTTGGCCTGGTCCTATCCGATGTTCATCGATAAACAGGCGAATGGGTCGTGTGTGGACGGACCCGATCTAATACTTCTCTCCGCATTGCGTGCAGAACTTGGCATCTCCCAGATTCTCGGCACCGCACCGACCGCAGATTTTAGCCGCCGGCTTCTCTTCGGCCGGATGGCCGCAGCGGGAGCAGAACTTGGCGCCCGACGTCAGGTTTTTGCCGCAATGGGTGCACTGACGAAAGACCAACTGCTGGTGGCCGCACATGGGACAAAATTTCGAATTGATGGGGATCGATTGCCCGCAATCCGGGCATTGGGCCATGGCCTGCTGCGCGCCGGCCGGCGGCCCCGAAGGTGCGGCTCCCGACTGCCCCTGAGCCAGGGGATGGGCAAAGTATTGCGCCAGCATGGCCGGCATCATCAGGCCGAGGCCGGCGCCCATGCCCTCGCCGCTGGCTTCACCCTGAGCGGCTTTCTCCATGGCCATGGCCGTCTTCATCTGCATCAATTTGTTCATATCATCGAAAACGCCCATGCGGCTGCGATCGTCGATGGCCTGTTGCACTTCAGGCGGCGGTGTGACCGAATTGATATACAGCTGGGGCAGCCCGAGGCCGAAATGAGAGAAATCTTCCTGCAGGCGTTTGGACAAACCGGTGGACAGTTCGTCGTATCTGGCCGGCAGGTTCAAAAGAGAATCGATCGTTTCGCCCATGAAATCGTTGAAGCGCGAAACGATCACTCGATTGAGATACTCTTCGATGCCTTCGGTCGTAAAGATGCCCTGGGTGCCGACCAGACGGTTGATAAATAATACCGGTTGCACGACTTGCAGGTTGAAGACACCGAAGGCGCGCAGTCGAATCAGACCGAGTTCCGTATCCTTGAAGGCCACTGGATCCCGGGTGCCCCACTTTAAATTGGCGAAAGTCATCATGTTGACGAAGTACATTTCGGCGCGCAGGGGGCTGTTCATGGCCCACGGCAGACTGGCCAGCTTGGTCAAAATGGGGATGTTGCCCGTTTTCAGGGTGTGGCGACCGGGGCCAAAGGCTTCGACGGCCTTGCCCTTATAGAAAAAGACACCCACCTGACTTTCGCGCACGGTGAGCTGGGCACCCCATTTGATCTCGCCGGAGCCCTTTTCGGGCAGGCGATGCACGAGTTCTTTGCCAGTTTCGTCAAACCACTCCAGGTTTTCCAGAAAAACGATGTTATCGGTGCCCATGCAAGCGTCTCCTTTTCCCTATTGTGTAAAAAATACTGGATCGGAATGATGTATCGGCTGGTCGTTCGTTTTCTTTAGCCATCGCATATCAACCAACAGCTCCGTTCCAGACAACCCAATGTTTTTAACATCAGCGGATGGTGCGGGCGGGCGTAAAGCCCGCCCCTACGAAATCGGGTTGGAAACTCAAGCGCTTGATTCAAACGGGCCACCCCTACTTGCGATTTGCAAGACGATAGATTATTTCAAAGACTAAAATCACCGTTCAAGTCATTCCGGTTCTGGTGCACATACGATGCATAAAGAGGTGGATTTCGAGGCGGAGGCCCCTGGCTTCAAGCAAACCGCCTGGAGGAGCGCATGAAGATCAACTGTCTGGTCACAACGACCCTGATGGTGGTGACCCTTGCAGTGGCATCGGCCATCGGTGGATGCGCCGGCCTTAAGGCCAGAATGGGCCTGAACATGACCGGGATCTGGACCCTCGAAGTGGCCACACCCGGCGGCATTGGCACGCCGCTGTTTCATCTGAACCAGGACGGGAATGCATTGTCCGGCGCTTACCAGGGGGCTTTCGGTGACGCTCCGGTCCGAGGCGAGATCCATGGCATTGATTTTGTGATCGAATTTACTTCCAGTGGTCTGCCGATGACCTATACCGGCCATGTGGTTGGCGATAAAATGGAGGGCACCATCGATTTCGGCGGGCAGGGGAAGGGCACGTTCGTGGGCTACAGAAAGTAACGTGCAAGTCATAGATTCATATTTTCCTGTCTATTTGAAACCATTCCCATTCTGCGTTACTGTACTGATGAATCGGCAAAGTTGATGGGAATTCCTGCTCGGACCCGGCAGGTGGCGCTGAACGCCCGGACGATTGGATCTGTACCCAAAAGCGCGCTGTTTGATCAGAAAACCAAAGGGGTGAGATGATGAAGTCCATGGGTGACATGTTGCTGCGACGTGAGCCGTTCGCTGAAATCGTCATGGGCAATACCGCCCTCGTTCGCGCCATGGTGGAAGCCGGTACCCAGGTGGTGAGCGCATATCCCGGATCGCCGACGCCCGAAATCGCTGCCGCCATCCAATCCATCCCCATCGATAGACGCCCTTTTTATTTCGAATTTTCCACAAACGAAAAGGTGGCGACAGAGGTGGCTTACGGCGCCACGGTGAACGGTCACCTGTCCACGGTTTTTTCAAGAGCGTAGGGCTGAACGTGGCGGCCGACACCTTCGTCCAACTGAGCCTGATGAACTTGATCGGCGGCATGGTGATCGTCCTGGGCGACGATCCGGGCGCCAACTCTTCCCAGAACGAACAGGACAACCGTCATTATGCCCATCTGGCATATACACCGGTCCTGGAGCCGTCCGATCCGGAAGAGGTCTATGCGTATTACAAGGAGGCGGCGCGCCAAGGCCGGGAGCGCCGGATGCCCATCATCCTGCGCCTGACCACCCATGTGTGCCATGCCAAACAAAAAATTGCTTTTGCGGCCTGGAATCCCATCGCTGTGGACCGCACGCCCCGATTCGATGCCGCCAACGGTCCTTACATCCCGCTTTCCGCAACAGTGGCGGAACTCAAGGAGCGGGCGCTGGACAGGTTGAATGACTTCCGGGCCTATGCCGACGCGTGCCCATTGAATCGGTTGACGGATAATGGCAACCCGGCCCGCGGCGTCATCACCTGGGGGCTGCCCTATTTATCCCTCATGGACGCCATTTCCGTGTCAACCGACAGACCCGACATATTAAAGCTCGGCATCGTCCATCCGATCCCCCAAGACCCGATCACAGCGTTTTTAAAAAGCCACCAGGAGGTGCTGGTCCTCGAGGAGCTTGACGACCTGGTGGAAAAAGAGATCAAGTCCCGTGCTTACGACCTGGGGTTGACCGCTCGAATCATCGGCAAGCGCGATCACAGGGACTGGATCGGCGAATATACCCCGGATAAGGTGCGGGGCATCCTCCACCGCATCTGGCCGGAGATGGTACCGCAGCCTTTCACCCCTGGCCCGGTTTCCGAAGCCCCGGAGCGGCCGCCCCAGATGTGCCCGGGATGCGGGCATCGCAGTGCCTTCTATGCGATCAAACAGGCATTGGCCGACACCGACATCACGGTGGCGGGCATCGGATGCCACACCCTGGGCTATTTGCCACCTTACGAAATCGGCCGGTTGCTGATGTGCATGGGCGCATCCACCGGGATCGGTTCGGGGTTGGGCCTGTTCAACCAGACCCGCAGGGTGGTCGTGTTCATGGGCGATTCCACCTTTCAGCAACAGCGTCTTGCCGAGATCGTCAAGGCGGCCATGGCGGTGACGGGTTTCAGCGTGGTGATCGCCCGGCATCCCTGTATGTTGAAATTCAACCGCGAACAGCGGCGCAAGCCTGGTTTTGAACCGCATCAGGTCGACATCGATCAGACCCTGTGCGAACAGATTCACAACTGTGTGGCCCGATTCGGGTGCCCGAGTTTCAGCCGCGCTCCAGATGGCCGTATCGAGATCAACACCGATTTGTGCATCGGAGATGGATCCTGCGTGCAAACCTGTCCCACGCACGCCATCGGCATGCCTTCCAAAAAATAGGGATTGCCAAAAGGGATGAGATCATGAGCACCTTCAACATCTATATGATAGGGGTTGGCGGTCAGGGCATCGGCTTGCTGAGCGAGGTCCTGTTGCGCGCCGCGGATCATGCCGGCCTGACGGTCAAATCGGTGGATACCCACGGTCTGGCCCAGCGCGGCGGTGTCGTCGTTTCACAGTTGCGCATCGGCGCCGATGCCTTTTCGCCTTTGATCGGTGCTCATGATGCCGATCTGGTGGTGGCTCTGGAGCGTCACGAGGCCTTGCGGGCCGCCGATACCGCCCTCAAGGAGAACGGTACGCTCATCTATTACGATACGGTCTGGCAACCCCTGCCGGTGCGCCTCGGCGAAGTGCCGGAGGTCTCCGGGGAGGAGGTCTCTAATCGATGCGACCGGCTGCGGGCCCGCCTGATTCGGGTTTTTCGTCCCGATCTGGCGGACGCGCGCATGCAGAACATCGTGGTCCTGGCCCGGATTCAACGGCTCGGCTTGATTCAGGGCCTATCGGCCGCGCATTACCGGCAGGCCATGCAAGATCTCATGGATGGGACGGTCCTGAAACGCAACATGGCCCTGTTCGACGACGAAGGAGCGGCCGCTGAAGGAATTTCGGCATGACATTGCGAAGCGTTGCGAGATGGCTGATCGTTGCGATCATCATCGCCGCCCTATCTCTGTGGATCTGGCGCGCAACGCGGCCCGAACCGGTGAAAGTGGTGCTCAAACCGGTGACGCGCGGCACGGTTGCCCAGACGGTGGCCAATACCCGCGCCGGCACCATCGAGGCGTGCCGCCGGGCGAAACTCTCTCCCAGCACCGGCGGCCAGATCGCCTATCTCCCCATCAAGGAGGGCGATGCGGTCAAGGCAGGGCAGCTGCTGCTCGAGTTGTGGAACGAGGATCTGAAAGCCCAGGCCATATTGGCTGAACGCGAAGTGACGGCTGCGCGCAGCAGGGCCAGGGCCACTTGTCTCAAGGCGGATGCCGCCCGGCGCAGCGCCGACCGCCTGGTTGTTTTGCGGAAAAAGGATGTGGTGTCCAAGGACCAAACCGAAAACCCCGTCTCCCATCGGCATCCCCACGCCGCCGGCCGTGGATATCATCGACAACGCCTGTTTTTATGTCACCGCGCCCATCGACGAAGTGGACGCCGCCGCCATAAGGGTCGGCATGACGGCCAATATCACCATGGATGCCTTCAGGGAGAAGCATTTTCAGGGGCAGGTACGACGGATTGCCGATTATGTGCTCGACATCGAAAAGCAGGCGCGTACCGTGGACGTGGAGGTCGTCTTCAGCCGGCCGGAGGATTTCAAGCACCTGCTGGCCGGATACAGTGCCGACATCGAGGTGACCATCGACGTTCGGCACGATGTGCTGCGGGTGCCCACCGAGGCGGTTTTGGACGGACGGCGCGTTTTCGTCTTCCATGCCGACGAAGGCCGGATTTCGGCCCGATCGATTCAAACCGGCCTGAGCAATTGGGACTGGACGGAAGTGGCCGAAGGCCTGGCGACGGATGAACAGGTGGTGGTCAATGTCGATGCGCCGGGTATAGAGGAGGGTGCGGCCGCAGTGCTGATCGAGGCGACGCCGTGATTCGGCTGGAGAATATCGATCGCGTTTTTAAGGTGGGCGACGAACGCGTTCACGCACTGCGTGATGTGACCCTGGCCGTCGCGGCCGGAGAGTGTCTGTCGATCATGGGGCCTTCCGGGTCCGGTAAATCCACGATGCTCAATATCTTAGGCTTGTTGGATCGACCGGATCGGGGGCGTTACCATCTGGAGGGACGGGACACCACGGCGTTGTCCGATCGCCAGCAGGCCGAGGTGAGACGCCACCGTATCGGCTTCATCTTCCAGTTTTTCCATCTGGTCCCGCGCCTGACAGCCGCCGAAAACGTCGAACTCCCCCTCATCCTGGCCGGGGTGAATCCATCGGATCGTAAAGCGCGTGTCACCGTTGCGTTGGAAAGGCTCGGGCTGGCCGACCGGGCCAGACATCGGCCGGACCAGCTTTCCGGCGGCCAGCGTCAACGGGTGGCCATTGCCCGGGCCACCATCATGCGGCCGGCCATCGTGCTGGCCGACGAACCCACCGGCAATCTGGACCGCGCTTCGGGCAAGGAGGTGATCCAGACCATCGAATTGCTGAACGCCGAGGGCATGACGGTGGTCATGGTGAC
Organism: Desulfatitalea sp. UBA4791; assembly: GCA_002402905.1. Classification (GTDB taxonomy): domain Bacteria; phylum Desulfobacterota; class Desulfobacteria; order Desulfobacterales; family Desulfosarcinaceae; genus Desulfatitalea. The sequence continues at coordinate 25,682 of DHGT01000076.1, forward strand.
CCACGATCCGGAAATCGGGCGCCGCACCCATCGGCAGGTGCGGATGATGGACGGACGCATCGAATTTGATAGCGGGTTTGACAGCGGGTCCGACAGCGGGGCCGATCCATGAAGACCTGGGATTCGATCCGTTTTTGCACGGGTTCCTTGTCCGGTTATCCCCTGCGGACCAGCCTCATGCTACTGGCCATGGCGATCGGTGTCGCCGCCGTGGTGATGTTGACCTCCCTGGGAGAAGGGGCCCGCCTTTATGTGACCCAACAGTTCAGTTCCCTGGGCTCCCATCTGTTGATTGTTTTGCCGGGCCGCTCCGAAACCGTGGGTGGGCCGCCGCCGCTCATCGGTGAAACCCCGCGTGATTTGACCCTCGAAGATGCCCTGGCCCTGCAACGGAGCAGTGCCGTGGATCTCATCGCGCCGATCATGGTGGGGTCGGCGCCCGTGGCCCATGGCAACTTGACCCGTGAGACCGTGGTGCTCGGATCCACCGCCGAATTGTTGCCGGTTAGAAATCTGGTCGTGGCCCAGAGGCGTTTTCTGCCCGAAGGGGACATCGATCGCGCCGAAGCGTTTTGTGTTCTGGTGAAGCGATCGTTCTGGCCAGTCTGGGCGGGTTGGCCGGTCTGGCGGTCGGTGCCGGCGGCGCTTGGTTGCTGGGAGCGCTGGTGCCGAGCCTGCCCACCCACACGCCATGGAGCTATGTGCTCTATGCAGAACTGCTGTCTGCCGCGATCGGCCTGCTGGCCGGCGTCTTGCCGGCTCGGCATGCGGCACAGATGGACCCCATCGAGGCGTTACGGGCAGAATAGGCCGGCATTGACAGGATGACGCACGAAGGTTATTTTGGCGCGCAAATCAGGTCCATGCAAACTTCCAGGGAATTAAATCCGAAACGCCTTACCGGGTTTCGGGCCGGCGCATCGGATCGGTGTCGGCATCCATCCAGGCCGGAAAGTCTTTTCGGTACTGATCGAGAAGGTCGCGCCGCAGGGTGACGGTGGGCGTTGCTTCCTCAAACCATCCTTCCATGAGAATCTCTCCGGTGGGCGATATCACCATCGACCCGCCATCATAGGTCAGGCCGTTGCCGTCGCGGCCCACGCGATTGACGGCGATCACATAACATTGATTTTCGATGGCGCGGGCCACCAACAGGGCGCGCCAGTGGGCCGATCGCCGCTCGGGCCAGTTGGCCACGAAGAGGGCCGCATCATATACAAGGCCCAGATTGCGCGTCCAGACGGGAAAGCGCAGGTCGTAGCAGATGAACGGACGGATGCGCCAGCCGCGGCATTCCACGGTGATATGCCCATGGCCGGGGGAGTAGATCTTCTCTTCGCCGGCATAGCGGAACAGGTGGCGCTTGTCGCAGGTGGCCAGGGTGCCGTCCGGGCGGGCCCACACCAGCCGATTGAAATATCTGCCGCCCGCTTCGATCATCACGCTGCCGGTCAGCACCGCGCCCCTGGCTTGGGCCTTGCGGCGCAGCCAGGTCACGGCCTGGCCGGTCATCGGTTCGGCCAAGCGCGCGGCATTCATGCTGAAGCCGGTCGAGAACATTTCGGGCAGCACGATCAGATCGCCGGCCGTTTCCAATCGGTCGATGGCGGCGTCGAACCGGCCGATATTGGCCGCGACATCCTCCCAGACCAGATCGCTTTGCATCAGGGTCACGGTCAAATCCGGCATAGCAACTCCGCGGCTTGAATGAGGGTTTGATCCTGCTTGGCAAAACAGAAGCGCAGCACCTGATGATCCCGGCGGTCGTGGTAAAAGACCGACGGCGGAATGGCCGCCACGCCGAACTCGGTGGTCAGGCGCCGGGCGAATTCGATGTCCGGGGCGTCGGTGATGGCCGAGTAGTCCATTATCTGAAAATAGGTGCCGGCGCAGGGCAGAGGCTTGAAACGCGACGGCCGCATGTGTTCAAGGAACAGATCGCGCTTGCGCTGATAAAAGCCGGCCAGTTGAAGATAGTGTTCGGTGTGCTGCATGAAGTCGGCATAGGCCAACTGGACCGGCGTATTGGACGTAAAGGTGAGAAACTGGTGGATCTTTTGAAACTCGACGGTCATTTCCGGCGGCGCCGCGCAGTAGCCGATCTTCCAGCCGGTGGTGTGGTAGGTCTTGCCGAACGAGCTGACCACGAAACTCTTGCGGGCCAGTTCCGGGTGGCGCAGGAGGCTCTGGTGGGTCCGGCCGTCGAACACGATGTGTTCGTAAACCTCGTCGCCGAGGATGAAGAGGTCCCGGTCGGCGACGATGGCCTTCAACGCGGCCATGTCCTGCGCCTCGAGCACCGTGCCGGTGGGGTTGTGGGGCGAGTTGAGGATGATCAGCCGGGTGCGCGCGGTCAGGGCGTCACCCAGGCGATCCCAATCCACCCTATAATGCGGGAAGCTCAGGGGGATGAAGATCGGCACCCCGCCGTTGAGCTGGATGACGGGCACGTAGGCGTCGTAGGCCGGCTCGACTACGATTACTTCGTCGCCGGGGCGGACCACCGCCGAAATGGCGGCGAACAGCGCTTCAGTGGCCCCGGAAGTGATGGTGATCCAGGTGTCGGGATCGACATCGCAATCGTAAAGCGCCTTGATCTTTTCGGCGATGCGCTGCCGCAGGGCCGGCACCCCCTGCATGGGTGCATACTGGTTCATGCCGCTGCGCATGTGGTGGCCGACCCGTTCGATCAGTTCGGCCGGCGCATCGAAATCGGGAAATCCCTGGGATAAGTTGATAGCCCCGTGGTCGGCGGCCAGCTTGGACATGACCGTGAAGATGGTGATGCCCACATCAGGCAGCTTGGATTGGATCGTCATGAAAGATTCCTCCCGCTATGAACAATAATTACCGGCCATGGCGCGGATTTCCTCGGCCACCGCAAGGCGCAGGCGGTCGGGCGATAACACCGTGGCCGCCGCTCCCCACTTGAGCACCCAATATTTTATTTCATCGATGCCGGCCACCTCGGCGCCGAAAATGACGCTGTCGTCGGCTTCGTCCGTCAATTCCTGGGTCGGGTGCCAGATTTTTTCCCGGATGTATCCGGCCGCCGTCGAATCGAAACGGATGCGCACCCGGACCGCTTCCCCCTGAAACACTCCGAAACTGGCCTGCATGAAGGCATTGGCGTCAAAGTCGGACGGTGCCTGGAAGGTCTCTGCCACGAGCTCCAACCGCTCTACCCGGTCCAGGGCAAACAATCGGACCGCCTGCCGGAGGTGGCAAAAACCGATCAGGTAGAAGGTGTCCTGGTGGAACCACAGCCGGTAGGGAGCCACTCGGCGGTGGGTCGCGACGCCGCGGCTCATGCTGAAGTAGTCGATGTCGACGCAGCGCTGTTCACGGATGGCGCTCCTGACCTGGTCGAGCCGCGCTTCGATGCCGTCATAGGGTTTGTATGCTTTGAACCCGATTTCGACGGTTTGTCCCAAAGCATCCAGGTATTGGGTGTAGGCCGGCGGCAGGGTGGCCCTCACCTTCTCCAGCAGGGTCTCCAGCGACTCGTGGATGACCGTGCCGCGCAGCACCTGGAGCATGTCGCGGCTGAAATAGAGCGCCATCAATTCGGTCAGGCTCAGCGGCAGGGGCATCTGGTGCTTTCCCGCATCGAGGATCGACCAGTAGGTTTTTCCGCCTTTCTGTTCGGTGAACAGCGGGAAACCAGCCTGCTGCAAGGCCTCCAGATCACGATAGATCGTACGCGAGTGGCAATCGAGGTCGCCGGCCAGTTCGCCGGCCGGTTTGCCCCTGGCCGATGCGATCAGGCTCTGGATGATTTTCCACTGCCGGCTGAGTTGGTCTCCGCGTGCCATAGTGATTTCCGGGCAGTGCCTTTGGATTGTTTTTTTCCATTGGCGCCGCCTCGATCTTGAACCAGAATTCATTTTTTGAGATAGCTTGTATAGACGTGGGATCGGGTTTTGTCAAAACAATGGATTGGATCCCGGCGATTCTTACTGAACGCCATTCATTATACCCGAGCCTGCCACAACCGTTGCCATGCGAATTTTTATCTCAAACAACGCCTGGAAAGCAGGCCCTTCAGGGTGAATCACATTCAGTTGGAATTGCTGGATTGGATCTCACTCAACTTCATGAAGTAGTGTCCGTCCACAAATAGGCAAATTGGGTCGAGATCAAGGCACGCGAAAAATTTAACCGCAGGCATATGGTCGATATTCCGAGGATTAAATTTTTCGCGCAACGCGGATATCGGGTCAATTGGCCATTTGTGGATGGGCACTAAGGAAGGAGTCGACTCAATTATGAAAGAGATTCGTCAAACCGCCAGGGAACGGATGAAGGGCTTTTGCCGGGTTTGCCCGGTCTGCGACGGCCGTGCCTGTGCCGGTGAAGTGCCCGGCATGGGTGGTATTGGAACCGGCGGCGCCTTTGCCGCCAATGTGGCGGCCCTCGCCATGCGGCGCTTGAACATGCGCGTCTTGCACGATGTCGCCGAGCCGCGCACCGACATCGAGCTGTTGGGCAAAAGGTTGCGTTTGCCGGTTCTGGCCGCGCCCATCGGCGGGGTTTCCTTCAACATGGGCGGTGCCATTTCCGAAGATGCGTATATCGAGGCGGTGTTGTCCGGGTGCGTGGCGGCCGGTACGCTTGGCTGCGTGGGCGACGGCGTACCGGGCTTTATTCACGAAGCCGGTTATGCGGCCATCGAATCCCTGGCCGGCGCCGGTATTCCCTTTATCAAGCCCTGGGAAGCGGCCGAGTGGCAAGGTAAAGTGGAAAAGGCGCTGGCCGCCGGGGCCGACATCATCGGCATGGATGTGGATGCCGCCGGCCTGGTCACACTCAAGCTGATGGGACGGCCGGTCTCGCCCAAACCCGTGGATGCGTTGCGCCGCATCATCGAGAACCTGCCGGTCAAGTTCATTTTAAAAGGCATCATGACCCCGGACGAGGCCCGCCTGGCGGCGGACGCGGGCGCCCACGCCATCGTGGTCTCCAATCATGGCGGCCGGGTGCTGGACCACACGCCCGGCACGGCCGACGTCCTGCCTGACATCGCGGCGGCGGTCAAGGGACGGATCGCCATCCTCGCCGACGGCGGCGTGCGCAGCGGCGCCGATGTCCTCAAAATGCTGGCCCTGGGCGCCGATGCCGTGATGATCGGCCGTCCGATCAGCGTGGCCGCCATCGGCGGCGGAAAAGCGGGGGTCGAAACATATCTGAAGCAGATCGCATCGGAATTGCAGTCGGCCATGGTGTTGACGGGAACCCGGGATTGTGCGGCGGCCGGCGAGCGTCTCTTGCGTGCCTGATCGATCCAAACCCGCCTCGACATATGTCGATAATTGCGTTGACCCGTCCAAAGCGCGATGGTAACGTCCCGACGTTTTTGGGACGGGACGGCGGACAGGTCCGCCGCGACAACGGGGTCAACTGTCACCAAAGAAAGGCGGCAACGATGCCACACCATGACCGATCCAGCTGTGGACAGCTGCGTCTGGCCGATGCCGGGAAAGAGGTCACCCTGGCCGGCTGGGTGGACGCCCTCCGGGATCACGGAGATGTTCTCTTCATTCACCTGCGCGACCGCAGCGGCATCGTGCAGGTCGTGTTTACCCCCGAAAGCACGCCCCAGGCGGTTTGCGACAAGGCCGCCGAGCTGAAAAGCGAATTCTGTGTGCAAATCACCGGCCGGGTGATCGAGCGGGCCGAAGGCACCGATAATCCCGGCATCGCCACCGGCCACATCGAGGTGGTGGCCGCTGACCTGGACATTCTCGGCCGTTGCGCCGCCCTTCCGTTTCAGATCTCGGAAAAATCCATGACCGCCGGCGCCGCCGTCAAGCGCGAAGAGACGGTGGGAGAGGATTTGCGGCTGCAATACCGCTACCTGGATTTGCGGCGTCCCACCATGCAGGAGCACTTGATCCGGCGTCATCGCATCGTCAAGACCATACGCGATTTCTTGGACGAGCAGGGGTTTGTCGAGGTGGAAACCCCCATGCTGACCCGAAGCACGCCCGAGGGGGCCCGGGACTATCTCGTGCCCAGCCGCCATTTTCCCAAAAATTTCTATGCACTGCCCCAATCCCCGCAGTTGTTCAAACAACTGCTCATGGTGGGCGGCATGGAACGCTATTTCCAGATCGTGCGGTGTTTCCGGGACGAAGATCTGCGGCCCAACCGGCAGCCGGAATTCACCCAACTGGACCTGGAGGCCTCGTTCATCGACGAGGCGTATCTCTACACGCTTTTCGAGGAGCTCACCGTCCGTATCTTCAAGATCGGCGGTATCGACCTGCCGCGGCCCTTTCCCCGCATGACCTGGCAGGATGCCATGAACAGCACCGGTTCGGACCGCCCCGACCTGCGCTTCGGCATGACCTTCCAGGACGCCACCGATCTCTTCACCCAGACCCGCTACGGTATTTTTAAACAGATTCTCGAACGCGGCGGCTGCATCAAGGGGATCAATGTCAGGGGAGCGTCCGAACGGTTGAGCAAGAACGTGCTGCAGAACGAATATGCCAAGGAGATCGTGCCGGGATTCGGGGCCAAGGGCATGACCTGGATGCGGGTGATGGACGGCGGCCTGGAATCCAACATCGTGCAGTTCTTCAGCGAAGCGGAGCGCCGGGGGATTCTCGAGCGCTTCGACGCCCGGCCGGGAGACGTCATTTTAATGATCGCCGATCCCTCCTGGTCCCTGGTCTGCACGGCCCTGGGGCAGTTGCGCCTGCACCTGGCCCACCGTTTGGATCTGATTCCCCAAGGGGTCTATTACCCGCTGTGGGTCACCGATTTTCCCCTGTTCGAGGCCGCGGACGAGGGCGTGACCTCCAGCCACCACCCGTTTACCATGCCGGACCGTACCGATTTCGATCCCGGCAACACAGACCAGCTGCTCGCCCTGCGGTCGCGCGCCTACGATCTGGTGATGAACGGCGAAGAGCTGGGGGGCGGCAGCATCCGCATCAACGATCGCGGCCTGCAACAGCGGATTTTTCAGGCCCTGGGGCTGGGTGAGCAGGAGGTGGCGGAAAAATTCGGCTTCTTCCTCAAGGCGCTGGAATTCGGCGCCCCGCCGCACGGCGGCATCGCCCTGGGCATCGACCGGGTCGTGGCCATGATTCTGGGCGCCGCCTCGATCCGCGAAGTGATCGCCTTTCCCAAGAATCGCAGCGCCTTCTGCCCGCTGACCCAGGCCCCCTCGACGGTGGCCTCCGCGCAGTTGGAGGAGCTGGGCCTGCTCGATCTGGGGGGGAACCGCCCGTTGCCCGGCGCCCATGCGAAGAAGGACCCGATCGAGACCTTGGCGTGGGTTTCGCGCATCGGTATCGACGACCCGGAACGGCCGGCCATCGCGGATGCACTGGCACAGGCCGTCGCCTGCGCCGAACGGGTCGACCGGCAGGCATCCCCGCAGGAAGCACCGCTCTTTCGGGTCGCGGCCGTATCTAACCGGACCCGGGAAGGCCGCGAGGCGCGTATCCATCCCCTGTCGGAAAACGGCGAACTGTTTAAAAACGCACCCGCAGAGAAGGGCGGTTTTTTCAAGACGGCTGCCGTCCTGGATTGAGAGGTCACACCGATGCCCGAGGTTTTCACTTACCGTAACGACTCCCCATCTCGAATCACCCCGGAGGGAACACTCGCGGGACTGCGCGTGGCAGTACAACCCAATCTGGCGGTTCGGGGATGGCCCTGCGATGCCGGTTCGCGCGCCTTGTCGGGCTATACCGCCCTGCAGGATGCCACGGTCATCGCACGCCTGGTCCGGGCCGGCGCCGTATTGAGCGGCAGCTCGCGCATGGCCGAGTTGGGTTTCGGACTGACCGGCGACACCTCGGCCCGGACAGTCGTCGACGGCCACGCCGATGTGGCCCTGATCACCGACACCATGGGCGAAGTCCGTCTGGCCGCTGCCGGTGCCGGTCTTTTTGGCCTGAAACCCACGTACGGCCTCGTCTCACGGCACGGCCTGGCCGGCCTGGTACCCTCCATGGAGAGTATCGGTCTGGCCGGTGCAGACCCTGGCCGGATCGCAGAAACCCTGGCGGTCATGGCCGGCGCAGACCCCGACGACCCCTCCATGCCCGACGATTGCACGGCCGGTTTCAGCGCGGTGCCACCGTCCGGCACAGGATCATTGACCGCCGGGGTCATCGAAGAGAACTTGACCCGCCTCGATCCGGAGGAACGCCTCGTCTTCGACGTCGGTGTGGCGCGTCTCGAGGCCGCCGGCGTCGCCATCCAGACGGTCAACCTCGCCGATTACGGGCTTTTTCAGGATGTGCACCACCTGATAGCGGCCGTGGAGGCCTCTTCCAGTGCTGGAAAATTCGACGGGGTGCGTTACGGCCACCGCAGTGCGGTCGGCAAAAACTGGAACGACATGTACCTGAACACCCGGGCGGAAAGCTTCGGGTCGCTGATCAAACCTTTTCTTTTCCAGGGCGCCTATTTCCAGTTCGAACGTTACGCCGCCTTTGAGAACGCCTGCCGTCTCCGCGGCCGGTTGGTGCGGGCCGTCGACGATCTGCTGGGGCAGGTGGACCTGATCGTCCTGCCCACGCGGCGCCCGGCTTCAGATCCGAAGCGGGCGGCCACGATCCAAGCGACCTACGCGGCCTTCGCGCTGACCCTGCCGGCCAGCGTCACCGGCCATCCGGCCCTGCAGGTGCCGAACCCGGGACTGGCCGCGGCTCAGGATACGGGTCTGCAACTCATCGGCCGACGGCTGGACGACGGCCGGCTGCTCGCCATCGGTCAGCACCTGTCGTTCGCGGCACGGGAGGGGCGCTAACATGAAATACGAAGCGGTCATCGGTCTCGAAATCCACGTACAACTCAACGCCGCCACCAAATTGTTTTGCGATTGCCCCAACCGGCCCGGCGACGCGCCCAACCGCAACGTCTGTCCGGTCTGTCTCTGGCTGCCGGGGGCGCTGCCCCGATTGAGCCAGGAGGCCCTGGAAAAGGCCGTGCTGGGCTGCCTGGCCCTGAACTGCACCATCCAGAACGAAAGCGCCTTCGACCAGAAGGTCTACTACTACCCCGATTTGCCCAAGGGATACCAGCTTTCCCAGCACCATAAACCCTTGGCGCGCAATGGTTGGGTGGACATCGTGGGGCCGGATGGCGGTCTGAAGCGGCTTTGCATCCACCATATCCACATGGAAGAGGATGTGGCCAAGCTGGTGCATGAAACGGAAGGCCGCACTCCGATCAGCCTGGTGGATTTCAACCGCGCCGGCACCCCGCTCATCGAGATCGTCAGCGAGCCGGACATGCACACTCCCCACGACGCCATGGAATATGTCAAAGCCTTGCGGGCCCAGTTGCGCTATACAGGAAGCGCCGAGTGCAGTCTCGAGCAGGGCACCCTGCGGGTGGATGCCAACATCTCCCTGCGGCCGGTCGGCACCGAGGTGTTGAACACCAAGGTGGAGGTCAAGAACATGAACTCCATCCACAATGTGGGCGATGCCATTGCCTACGAAATCATCCGCCAGACCGAGTGCCTGGAAAAGGGCGAACCCATCGTCCTGCATACCCGCCTGTGGGATCCTGAGCGGCGCGTGACCGCACCCATGCGGGCCAAGTTCGAGGGGCCCTGCGTCCCGGACCCGTCGGTGGCGCCCATCGTGGTGACCGATGTCTGGCTGGACGCCGTCCGAGGCCGGCTGCCCGAGATGCCCGCCCGGAAATCGGCGCGTTTCATGGAGACCTACGGCCTGGAGCCGGACGAAGCCGCCGCCATGAGCGCCGAGCGGGATCTGTCGGAATTCTTCGAATCCGTGGTCGAACGGGATCTGCCGCCGCGGAAAACAGCGGGCTGGATCGCTTCGCAACTGGTCCCGCTGTTACGGGAACGCAATCGAAGTGTCGGTCAGACGCACCTGACGGCCGAGCGTTTCGCGGCCCTGTTGGGCGCTTTGAAAAAAGAGATCGTCAACACCCAATCCGCCCGGGAAATACTGGGTCAGCTGCTCGACAGCCCGGACGCCCTGGAGGAGATCATACAAAAAGGCGGTCACCGCCAGCTCTCCGACACCGGCGACCTGGAGACGCTCGTCGATCGGGTGCTGGCGGCCCACCCCGCCGATGTGGCCGACTATCGCAGCGGCAACCCCAAGGTGTTGGGATTCCTCATGGGGCAGGCCATGAAAGCCTCCCAGGGCAAGGCCAACCCTAAAGTGCTCAAGGCCTTGCTGGCCCAACGGCTGGGCTGAAACCGATCATCCGGCATCGGCGGGCGAGGAACAGGTTGGTCCCTGCCGGTCGACGCGCATCACCATGAACATGGGACAAGGAGATTGCATCATGACCATCCAGGAAATCCTGTTGAAAGATCTGGATCCCCAGGCCTTTATCGACGAGCAGTGCCGCCTTGTTTCCGAGCAGGTCGGGGACGTCAGGGCGGTCAACGCCCTGTCAGGGGGCGTGGATTCGTCGGTGACCACCATGCTGGCCCATCGGGCGTTGGGGGACCGGCTGCTCACGTACTTTATCGACAACGGCCTCATGCGCCAAGGCGAGCCGGAGGCCGTCCTATCGGCCATGAAAGCATTGGGAGTGCCCGTCCAACTGGTGGATGCCCGCCAGGCCTTTTTTTCGGCCCTCAAAGGCAAGGCGGATCCGGAAGAGAAGCGCCAGGCCATCACAGACACCTTCTACAAAACCGTATTTGGCCGGCTGGTCAGGGAAAGCGGCGCACCGTTCCTGCTTCAGGGCACCATCTTCACGGATGTGGAAGAGACCGTGGCCGGCATCAAGCGCCAGCATAACATCCTCGCCCAGTTGGGCATCGATACCCAAGCCGCTTATGGCTACACCGTCATCGAGCCGCTGATTCAACTGCGCAAGACAGGTGTCCGGACGATCGGCAAGGCCCTGGGCATGCCGAAAGAAATGTACCATCGGCCGCCGTTCCCCGGCCCCGCCCTGGCTGCGCGAGTGATCGGCGAAGCGACGCCGGATCGGATCGAGCTGGTCCGAAAGGCCACGGTCGTAGTCGAAGAGGAACTCGAAGCCATCGACGCCTTCCAGTACATGGCCATCCTGCACGAAGACCGGGTCATCGGCATGCGCGACGGCAAGCGGCAGTACGGTTTTCAGATCGAAATCCGCTGCTGGGACAGCCAGGACGCCGTGACGGCCTCGCCGACCCGGCTCTCTTTCGAGTTGCTCCGCAAAATGGCGGATCGGATCACCACGGAGGTGCCCGGTGTGGTGAGCGTTACCTACAACGTCACCAGCAAGCCGCCATCCACCATAGAGGCGGTATAGCAACTGCTTATATTTCTGACCAAACATCGTAGCGGCGGGCGTTGCGTCGCCCGCTGCGTTCGCCAAAGCCTATGACATGGGAGTCAAGGTTGCAGGTGGCCCCGAAAAAGGAGAAAAAACAATGACGGTAAAAATCATGCCCTGCCTGGATATGCAGAACGGTCGGGTGGTCAAAGGCGTTCAATTCGTGAACATCCGTGATGCCGGTGATCCGGTGGCATGCTGCCTGGCATACTGCCAGGCCGGTGCGGACGAAATCGCACTGCTCGACATCACTGCCACGGTCGAGGGCCGGGCCACCATGCTGGACGTGGTCAAGAAGGTGGCCGACGCGGCCACCGTGCCCTTTACGGTCGGCGGCGGCATCAATGACCTGGCTTCGGCGGCGGCCGTTCTGAAAGCCGGCGCAGACAAGATATCCACCAGCAGCGCCGCTTTCCGAAAGCCGGAGATCATCGAGGAGATGGTCGCTGAATTCGGACCGGATCGGGTCACCGTGGCCATCGACGCCTCGGTCAATGCCGCCATGCCCTCGGGCCATGAAGTGTACATCGACGGGGGCCGTACGCCCACCGGCGCGGACGCCGTGGAATGGGCCAAACGGGTCGACGGCTACGGCGTGGCCACCATTCTGCCCACCAGCAAGACCACCGACGGTGTGAAAATCGGCTACGATCTGCCCCTGATCCGCAAGATCAAGGCGGCGACCTCGGCCGAGGTGGTGGCCTCGGGCGGCGCGGGCAAACTCGAACATTTCTACGACGCCGTGCAGGCAGGGGCCACCATTCTGCTGGCCGCCTCGGTGTTCCATTTCAACATCATCGGGATCGGAGAGCTCAAAACCTATCTCAAGGAGCGCGGCGTGCAGGTGGGATAATCGTCGCAGGGCCCTGTTCGCGCGCATCGGGCGTGAACAGGGCCCTGGCACGCCTTGCTCGCGGAGCTCAGATGCGCCGCAATGCCGTCAGTGACGGCTCTACTTCTCGCAGATTTCTTTCAGGCTGGCCAATGCCTCTGGCCAGGTGCGATTCATAAAGGCCTCATACTCCGGCGGTACATCCATCTCCACTGTCACTTCGGTCGCGCCATCGCGATCGCTGAAGGTGTAATTTTCAAACATGTTCGTCCAGGTTTGACTATCCGGACTATCCGAAGCTTCCATGCCGTCCTTGATCATGCCGAGATGTTGGATCGAAACGAATTCAAATGGCTTGTTCTCGACGATCATGGAAGTCATGCCATTGCCATCGGGTGTCAGAAACCGGATTTTCTCGCCTTTGTTCCAGGAGCCTTCAAAGTAGGAACCTTCGCAGAATGGCGTGGTCCAGATCTTATAGCCTTCCGGGTCAAGCATGGTCTGCCAGACCTTCTCCTTCGGAGCATCGATGAGGATGGTAAATTGCAGTTTTTTCATTTTTACCTCCTTGCGTCAGCTTGCATAGAAATCGGTCGTCGATCGGCCGATGACCGTGTATCGACCTGCTCGTCTTCCCAGCCGCCGCCCAGGGCCCGGTAGAGCTGCACCACGGCCACGAGCCGGCCCAGCAGCGTTCGGCTTTCGGCCACCTCCTCGGCGAGCAGCGTCCGCTGGGCGTCCAGGACGTTGAGATAGTTCGAAAGACCGCTCGCGTAACGATATTCGGCGATGCCCAGGGCTTCACGGGAAGCCTGGACCGCGGCGTGCCGCTCGTTCAAGGCTTCCCGGGCCTTGCGGTGGGCGATGAGGGCGTCTTCCACTTCCCGGAAGGCTTGCTGGATGGCCTGCTCGTAGCGCAGCAGGCTTTCCTGCTGTCGGGCTTCGGCCAGTTCGAGGTTGGCCTGGTTGCGGCCCGCGGTGAAGATCGGCAGCGTGATGCTCGGGCCGAACCGCCAGATACGCGACGGCCCTTCGAAAAGATTCGAGAGCGACTCGCTCTCCACCCCGAAATATCCGGTCAGAGAGATTCGGGGGAAAAAAGCCGCCCTGGCCACGCCGATGCGCGCGTTGGCGGCTACGAGCCCGGCTTCGGCCTGGCGGAGGTCGGGACGGGGTTCGAGGAGCGCCGAAGGCAATCCGACCGGAACGACGGGCGGCGCAATCTGACCGACGAGGGGCCGGCCGCGGTCGATGCTGCCCGGATAACGGCCGATCAGAATGCTGAGCCGGTTTTCCGTCTGTGCGATCCGGCGTTCCAGATCCGGAATTTGCGCGCTCGTGCCCGCCAGCGCGGCCTCGGCCTGGCGCAGATCGAGCGGAGAGGTCAATCCGGCCGCCAGGCGCTCGCGCACGATCTCCATCGAGTCCCTGCGCGACGCGACACTGCGCCGCGTGGTGTCCAGTTCCAGATCGAGCTGGCGGAGTTGGATATAGGTCGCGGCCACGTCGCTGACCAGGGTCATGACCACGGTATGCCGGGCCTCTTCGCTGGCCAGGAGTTCCGCCCGGGCGGCCTCGCTGGCCCGCCGCAGCCGTCCCCAGATGTCGATTTCAAAGGTCAGATCCACGGTCGTCGACAGCAACTCCATTTCTCCGCCCTGGCCCTGCAGCGGTACATTTTCCGAGAACCGGTTGGTGGTGGCGCCGGCGCCGGCGTTGATCCCGGGGAACTGGGCCGCCCGGGCGATGCCCAGTTGAGCGCGTGCCTGATCCACGCGCGCCACCGCGATCTTGAGGTCTTTGTTGGCATCCAGCGCGACCTGTATGAGCCGGCGCAGCTCCTCGTCCTCGAAAAGGTTCCACCAGGTGAGATCGGCAAGCGAACCCCCTTCGGCCTTGCCCTGCCGCCACGCCTCGGGGGCAGGCACATCCGGTCGCCGGTAGTCCGGACCCAGCGTGCATCCGGTCAGTACGATGAACAAAGAGAGATGGGAGACCAGCCACCGCTTCATGCGCGCCCGCCAGTTTCGGTGGCCCGAGACCTGGCGCAACGGTCGGCCGGCGTGAACCCCCGGCCCCTGCACCGGCAGGTGGATGACGTCAGTGTGGCCGTCACCGACACGGGCGGCGGTACCCGCAAGGCCCCCATGCGTCCGGCGCCCTTCCCGCGCGTCGGTATCGGCGCCGACGGGCACCGCCACAGGGCGAAAACGGCCGGTGGGTTTCTCCGTTTCCCACGCCCGCCGATGCCGGGCCGCGATCAGGGAGTAGAACACCGGTACGATGAACAGGGTAAAGGTCGTGCCCAGGAACATGCCGGCCACCAGCACCGTACCGATGCTGTTACGCGCCGCGGCGCCGGGTCCGGAGACCAGCACCAGGGGCAGATGGCCGAAGACCGTGGCGGCCGAGGTCATCAGCACCGGTCGCAGGCGGGTCAACGATGCCTCCCGCAAGGCGGCGGATTTGGAGAGGCCGCGGTCCTGCAGCCGGTTGGCGAACTCCACGATCAGGATGCCGTTCTTGGCCACCAGTCCCACCAGCGTGATCAGGCCGACCTGGGAGTAGATATTGATGGTGGTCAGATCCAGGAAGGTGAACACCAGCGCACCCGATATGGCCAGCGGCACCGAGCCCAGCAGCACGATCAGGGGATCGCGGAAGCTCTGGAACTGGGCCGAAAGCACCAGGTAGATGAGCACGAGGGCGAACCCGAGGGTGACGGTGAGCGCCTCGCCTTCCTGGCGGATCTGCCGTGATTCTCCCGCGTAGTCGACAGACATGCCGGGGCTGCCCACCGTGTCCAGCAGCTCCCCGGTCGACGCATCGTTCTGGAGCACGAGCTCGACGTCGTACTGGCCCGGGGTGGGCAGGGGCGGGTCGAGTCGCGGAAACACCCGCAGGCCGGGCACCTGGGACACCGTAGCGAACACATCGCCGTACATCTGCGCGGTGGAGCGCTGGCGTTCCTTCCAGTCGCGGGCGACCATGCCGCCGAAGCCGCCCCAGGGGGTGGTCAACGACCACATGAAATCCGCTTCGGGAAAGGCCGTGATGTTGCCGATCACCTCGAGCGATTCGCGATCCACCGCTTCGAGACTGGCATCGGGAGAGGCTTCGAGAAACAGGCTGATGTGACTCTGGTCCTCCACGGGCGCCAACTCACGTTGGGATTGCTGGTACAGGGGCCAGGCGGCCGCCATGATCAGCAGGGCGGCGGTGACGATCGCCCAGCGCATCTCGAGGGCGCGGTCGAGCAGCCACGATGGCGTCATCGACGACCAGGCCCACCGACAGCACGATGGCCAGGATGGTCAAAAGGTTCAGGCTGAACCCGAAGGCCAGCATGACAAGGGCGGCTCCGATCAGCGAGACGGGCATGGCGAAGAGCGGCACGAGCGCCGTGCGTATCGAGCCCATGAAGAGGAACACGGCCACGCCGACAATCAGGATGGTCTCGCCCAGGGTCTTGGTGATCTCCGCCAGCGCATCGCTCATGAACCTCGTGCCGTCCCACACCAGACGCATGTCGATGTCCTTGGGCAGAGTCATCTGGATGCGCGCCATCTCGTCGCGCAGGCGTTCGGCCACCTCGATTTCGTTGGAGCCCACCAGGGGCCAGATTCCCAGGTAGACGGCCTTGGATGTGTTGTACTTGGCCACCATTTCGGCTTCTTCGGCGCCCAGTTCGACCCGCGCCACGTCGCTCAGGCGCACCATGGCGCCGTTGCGCTCGGCCACGATCAGCTCCCTGAACTCCTCGGCAGAGCGCAGGTCGGTGTTGGCCAGCAGATTGACCTGCACCAGGTTGCCTTTGGTACGGCCCACGGCCGCCAGGTAGTTGTTGCGCTGCAAGGCCGCGTGCACGTCGCCGGGGGAGAGGTTGAGCGCGGCCAGGCGCTCGGGGTCGATCCAGACGCGCATGGCGATGGCGCGGCCGCCCTCGATGGTGACCCGCTGGACGCCCGACAGGGTCGCAAGCTGCGGCTGCAGCGTGCGCGTCAACCAGTCGGTGATGGCCGGCACGCCGCGCTCGGTGGAGGTAAGGCTCAGGTAGAACGATGCATACGGCCGGTCGGCGCGCTGCACCTCGACCACCGGCGGCTCGGCTTCCGCCGGAAGTTCGGATCGGACCTGCTGCAGACGGGCGGTCACTTCCGCCAGCGCCGCCGTGCTGTCATGATTCAGTTTCAGGCGAACCGTGACCGTGCTGAGGCCGGCGCGGCTGGAGGACTCGATGTGGTCGACGCCGCTGATCGCCGACACCACCCGTTCGATGGGGGTGGTGAGGAAACCGCGGATGGTTTCGGCGCTGGCGCCGGTGTATACGGTCGTAATCACGACCGACGAGCTCTGGAGGTCCGGATACTGCTGCACCGGCAGGGCCGTCAGCGCACGCCACCCGCCGAATACGAGCGCGAGGTTGACGACCACGGCCAGAACCGGGTGTTTGATGAAGAGGTCGGTAAAGGAACGCCGGGTATTATCCGGATTGCCCGGTTTTGCCCCTGATGGTGTGTCCCCTGATGGTGTGTCCCCAGATGGTGTCTCCCCAGATGGTGGCTCCCCAGATGTTGTCTCCATAGATCACCTCCTCTGTTCACCGCTCCCGTTGGCAAGTGCCACGAGCGCATTTTCGCGCAGCTTGAACGAGCCTGCCGCCGCAATTCGGTCGCCCGGGGAGAGCCCTTCGTAGATCGCGACCTCGTCGCCCAGTACCGCCCCGCTTCACACCGGCCGCAACCGGGCGCGGAACCGGCCGTGCTGGTCCGGTTCAATGACGAACACGAAGTCCCCGTCCGGCCCTTTGCGCAGGGCGTTCACCGGAACGGCCACATCCTTCCGAAGCGGGCCGATGGGAATACGGATGCGCACCGAGGCGCCCGGTGCCGGCGATTGGCCGGCGCCATCCATCCTGGCGCGCACCATCGCATTGCGGGTCTCCGGATCGATGCGCGCATCGAGGGCAACGACCCTGGCTTTGGTCGGCGGCGCGTCGCTGGCGGGAAACACATCCACCCACTGATCGACCGTCAATCCCTCGGCTATCTGCTGCGCCACCCTGAAGTCCACATGCACGGCGTCGTCCACGCCTTGCAACGTGGTCAATCGGGTCCCTTCGTTCAGATATTGGCCCACGTGCACATCGGCCAGGCCCACCCGCGCGCGAAACGGTGCGCGGATGGTCTTGCGGGCGATCTGGGCCAGGGCGATGTCCAGTTCGGCAGCCGCGCGATCGACTTCGATCTCGGACGCGGCACGATTCCGGTGGGCCTGCTGCATGCGCCTGAGGGTGGTTCGCGCCAGTGCGGCCTGGGCTTCCTGGGCTTTCAACTCGGCCTGTTCGACGGAGACATCGAGTTTGACCAGGACAGTACCTGGCTCGACGATCTGTCCGGGTGTGAGCATCACCGCTTGCACGGTGCCGGCGAGTTCGTTGCGCAAGGTGATCGAACGCAGCGCCAGAACCGTCCCGATGGCGGTGGCGGTCTGGCGGTGTTCCAAGGGTTTCGCGACGGCTGCCATCACCGTCTCCATCGGCTCTGGCGGATTGGCGGTGGCGGCATTGGCCTCCACGGTGGCGGCATGTTTCCACATGGCGACACCAGCTCCGATAGCGGCAAGCGCGGCCAACAGCAGGAATGCACGGATAGTGGTGTTAGACTTATTCATGGCCAATCTCCTTTGAAATTGATGGGTTGGCAATGTTTATAAGGCGGGATAGGCGGGAAGGGCGGGCTTCTGATCCTTCCAGAACGAATGCTCGTACCGGTTTGAATTCACCGGTTAAAAACGGAAGTGGGGATACAAAATGTTCGTTTTTTGGATGTCCTGAATTTATCTGCTACCGCAGCAGCAGATGCTCATACGGGGAATTGTCACACTTGAGAAAGACGATAAACGCTTGTCGTCCGGTGTCAAGAAGTCCGATCGAAATAATGGCGATATTCAGTCGTGTCCGTTCACAAACAGGCAAATTGGGTCGAGATCAAGGCGCACGAAAAATTTAACCGCAGGCATATGGTTGATATTCCGAGGATTGAATTTTTCGCGCAACGCCGATATCGGGCCAATTGGCCGTTTGTGGATGGGCACTCAGTAAATCACCCCCACCTTCTTTTTGACCCTGCCCATGGTTTTGCGGGCCACGTAGCGGGCCTTTTCGACGCCCTGTGCCAAAATGCGGCGGATACCCTCCTTGTCGGCCAGCAGCTCCCGTCGTCTTTCCGTGAAGGGCGCGAAGAAGGCGCGCACGGTCTCATACAGCTCTTCCTTGACCTCGGCGTAGCCCATGCCGCCGGCCAGGTAGCGTCGGCGCAGAGCGTCCTGTTGCTCCTTGTCGAGAAACAGCCGATAGATCTGGAAGACATTGCAGCGGTCCGGATCCTTGGGTTCGGCCACCGGCGTGGCGTCGGTGACGATGCGCATGATCTGTTTGCGCAGCGCTTTGTCGTCGAGAAACAGATCGATGGTGTTGCCGTAGCTCTTGCTCATCTTCTGGCCGTCGAGGCCGGGTACGGTGGCCACCTCTTCGTCGATTTCCGGATCGGGCAGGGTGAAAACCTCGCCGTATTCGTTGTTGAACCGGATGGCGATGTCCCGGGTGACCTCCACATGCTGCTTCTGGTCCTTGCCCACCGGTACGATATTGCTCTGGAACATCAGAATGTCGGCGCTCATCAGGACCGGGTAGGCGAACAGACCGTGATTGGCCGCGATGCCCTTGGCGACCTTGTCCTTGTAGCTGTGGCAGCGCTCGAGCAGGCCCATAGGGGTGAAATTGGAAAGCACCCAGGTGAGCTCCTGTACTTCCGGCAGGTCCGATTGCACCCAGAACGTCGATTTTTCGGGGTCCATGCCCATGGCCAGGAAGTTGGCGGCCGCCTCCAGGGTTCCCTGGGCGAGCATCTTGCCGTTGCGCAGGCTGGTCATGGCATGATAGTTGGCGATGAAGCAGAAAAGATCGGCTCTCTCCTGGTATTCGATCATTTTTTTCATCATGCCGAAGTAGTTGCCGAGGTGCAGTGAACCGGAAGGTTGAATGCCGGACAGAACTCTCATGGAAAACCCCTTAAAAGTGGATAAACATTAACCGTCTGGAAACCTGCTTTGTTTACGTCTCCGGGACTTTTCCGTCAACGCCTTTTTCAACGGGAGAGATGGTTCGCGAAAGGGTCGTGGATAGTGAAAGGGGCTGAATAAGAATCTCGTGAGGGATTCAAGGGATTAAAAAAGACACCACATGCCTTCCGATGATTTCCATGCCGCCCGTTCCGGCCTTCACGTCCTGCCGCGCCGCAAGAAAGCGATGACCTTCGCCGGTGTGCTGATGGCCATGTTTCTCGGCTCCCTGGATCAGACCATCATCGGGACCGCCATGCCGCGCATCATCGCCGACCTGGGGGGCTTCAGCCATTACACCTGGATCTCATCCGCCTACATCATCTCCTCGGCGGTGATCATGCCCATTACCGGAAGCCTGACCGACAGGTATGGACGCAAACCCTTTTATATGATCGGTTTGAGCCTGTTCCTGATCACGTCGATCGCCTGCGGCCTGAGCCAGACCATGTGGCAGTTGATCGTCAGCCGCGCCGCGAAAGGGCTGGGCGCCGGCATCATGATGGCGACCGGTTTTACGGTGATCGGAGATCTCTTCCCGCCGGCCGAACGCGGCAAATACATCGGCACGGGCAGCGCCGTATATGGCCTGTCGTCCATCATCGGACCGACCCTGGGCGGCTACATCACCGACACCCTTTCCTGGAACTGGGTCTTTTTCATCAATATCCCGCTCTGTTTCACCATCATTGCGCTTTTTGCGCTGTACTTTCCGGACGTTCGCCCCAAGCGTGAACGCCATCGCATCGATTTGGGGGGTATGACGACCCTGGTGCTGGCCATCGTGCCGGCCATGCTGGCGCTGACCTGGTGGAGCGACCATTCCTGGCGGTCGGTCCGCATCCTCGGCATGTTCGGTTTTTCCGCGGCCATGCTGGTTTGTTTCTTATGGATCGAGAGCCGGAGCAAGGCCCCTATCGTGCCCCTGGCGATGTTCCGGAACCGTATCGTGGCGGTAGCGTTGATCGTCACTTTTCTGATCGGTTTCGGCATGTTCGGCAGCATAATTTTCATTCCCCTATTTTTCCAGGGGGTGCTGGGAGTCACGGCCACGATCAGCGGGAGCTTTTTAACCCCCATGATGCTGGGCATGGTCTTGGGCAGCTTTTTTTCAGGGCAGTCGCTCTCGCGCATGGGCGGGCATTACAAGATCCAGGGGATGATGGGCCTCGGCCTGATGGCCGCAGGGTTGGCGATGCTCGCAACTCTGGACATGAACACCGGTTATGCCCGTGCCGTCATGTATATTTCGGTCGCCGGCATCGGTCTGGGCGCGACATTGCCGATCTACACCATCGCGGTGCAGAATGCGGTCTCTCACAAATTTCTCGGTGCGGCGACCTCATCCACCGCTTTTGTCCGCTCCCTCGGCGGCGCCATCGGCCTCGCCGTATTGGGCTCGGTGATGAACGGTCGCTTGAGCGCCGGTTTCCATGATCACCTGCCCCAGGCATTGCAGACCGTCATCGACGCGCCGCGGCTTTCGGCACTGGCCCGCAACCCCCAGGCGCTGGTCAGTGCCGAGCAGCGTCAGGTGCTGCGCGACCTCTTCTCCGAGCTGGGGCCGCAGACCACGGCCCTTTTCGACGCAACCATGGTGAGCCTTCGGCAGGCGCTTCAGGCGGCTTTGTCCCAGGTTTTTCTTGTCGCCCTTGTGGTCGTTGCCGGGGCATGGCTCATCAATTTCTGGCTCAAGGAAGTTCCCCTGCAGGGGCACCCCCTACGGTAGCGGCTTTCCGCCGCCGCGGCCCCAGTTTTCATCTGGGAACGTTTCGATCACGACCATGGCCTGGTCCTTGTATTCCGTGTCGCCGGCGACCCTGGCATACGCATCGGAGAGGGCCTCGATGAGGGCGCTCTTTTTCTCTCGGGTATCGATTTCGGTTTCGCGTGCTTTCACGATGATGACGGGCATGGGTGTCGCTCCTTTCGCTTGTCAGGTCAATCGCTGCCATCTTTTCAAAATACTCTCTTATTCCGAGGATTAAATTTTTCGCGCAACGCAGATATCGGGTAATGTCACCATTTAGTTGACAT
>DHGT01000054.1 GCA_002402905.1 Desulfatitalea sp. UBA4791
AATAACCTAACCGGAAATTACTGAATATAATTGACAGCACAAGTTACAACGGTTACGGCCTATCTTTCGTGCGAGGGGGCATAAGTACCTTAAGCGGTATCATTCCTGCAGAAGAACATGGGCAGCCCCTCATTATGCTTTGGTATCAAACTGGAAATGCAGATACGCGCCAATGGTTAGCCTACAAACGACTTGACAGACCTATTGAGATCAATGGGGTTTGGACCATCCCACCATCGTGGTTACCTGTTGAATCACTGATAGAGGAAGGAGCGCTAGCTTGGCGGTACAATGGTACTTCAAACGATGAGCTTATAACCCCGCAAATCTCATTGCGTTGTATAGCAGAAGAAAGTCCATGCCAAGAGGGCCCTCGCATTACTTTGAGGTTCTGGACTCAACCAGCGCCGAACCCTGATCTAATTAAATTAACATTGCTTCTGGAATCGGGTGAGCACATTGATACAGTCACCGTTACTCCCGACCGTGTATATGAAATGGATGGCTGGCACCTGGTCATTATAGATATCACAAATGAAATCAGAGATGTCGGGGCGGAAAAAATTCAACTTCGATTTGCGCCCAACTCCGGTGAAGAGCTGAGTATCGATAATGTGGAGCTTTTCCATCAATGGCCGGTGCACAATTCCACGCTTGCAGTTCGACTGCAGGAGGCGACGATGGTACGCTTCCATAATGTCAGCGGCACAGGACCGTTCAATGTTGGAGACAGAATCTATGGCGACAGTGGGACATTGGGAACGGTCATTTCAATACCTGTTTTGAGTAATGAAACCTGGGATACAACGACCACCGGCATCCTGTTGCTCAATCAAGTCACTCCTGTGCCTCCAGTATTTTCTGCAGGGGATCGTATACGTTCTTTAGGCAGCGACAGTGCCGCCGACGTTGCCGACTATGTTGACGCCACCGATGCCAAAACGAATATTATCAAAGTCTACTATGCCAGCCAAGACGGGTCGCCGCCTGAAAACACCGAAAATGGGAACATAGATCCATTGGATGCAATCACACTCGCCTACCCACGCCGTGAAATTAATCAAAACCTGCAATGGCCTGTGAAGGAAGGTGCAGAATGGACGGAAGGGCAGGACTACTTTCAACTCATCCAGTGGGATGCTGTTAACGAAGATTCGAGCCCCGAAAACCGAGTCGAACGTTTAACCGATTACATAATTCGTCATTACAATGCCAACCTTCAGTCACAAGCATACACATCCGGCGGGGTGTCGGAACTCGGCCTGCACGCCTACGGCTCCGCCAGCAATATCTATTTCGACGATTTCGGGTACCAACTAGTCCTGCCGCCGCTCTGGTTTTATGCCACACCGCTACAACAGTAGTGGGTCTCTTTTTCATCGGCAATTACATCAAACCAGTGCAAAAAACGTCGTCTCCTTTTTAATCACCTCTATATAGAATGCCCGCCTGCCTCCCAGCAGTTCTTACCGAATGTAATTTACCCTGAAAGTATGCTTTCCGCAGATTGTCTGGTAGAAAAATTTTCATCGCAACGGAGATGGCAGGCGTGGGTGGGGCAGGTGGCCAGGGCCACGTGAGCCATGCGGTTTAGTGTCGCTTGAATGCAAACGGCGGACAAGCGGCCCAGACTGTTTGAGCGCAGCGAGTTTCTGGGCCGCCCGCCGTGCATTTTAGCGACACTTGACCGCTTGGCGTGTGGCATCGGCCACCTGTTCCACCCACGCCGGGTTTAATGAGCGGCAGTCAGTTCCTTCCGCTGGCATGCCTGTGGCTTCTTATGCTTATTCCTTCGGGTTAGAATCGCCGTCCGCCTCCCATTCCCGTTTCATCCCCAGCCAGTTTATGCTAAGACATCGACCCGGTTGTTGCCATTGGATCATTCGGTTTTGGACCTGTTTTTGATTCTGGATTTCGATATTCCAGTTCAAATCGACGCGAGAGAGGCTTTTCCTGTGAACCCCCATATCGCCACCACTCCCCTGCCCCCCGGCCCGCTGAACGAGCATGAGGCCAAACAACTCCTGTGCCGATTCGACATCCCGGTGGTCGAAGAGGTGGCCGTCGACCATGCTGACCAGGCCGTTTCCGCCGCCGATCGTCTCGGCTACCCGGTGGTGCTCAAGGGGTTGGGGAAATCGCTGCAGCACAAGACCGAGATGGGCCTGGTGCGCCTGCATCTTCACAATGCAATGGCCGTGCGAGCGGCGGCCGCACAGATCGCCGAAGCGGCCGGAGCGGCCCTTGAAGGGCTGCTGCTCCAGCCCCAGATCACCGGCCAACGTGAATTGATGGCCGGTCTGTTCCGCGATCCCCAATTCGGACCGGTGGTCTTGTTCGGCCTGGGCGGCACCCTGACCGAGGCCATCGGCGACGTGACCCTGGCGCTCCCGGGAGATCGGGGCCCTGTTCCATCCCCAATCCATCGCCTTCATCGGCGCATCGAACCAGCTGGGCAAATGGGGCAACATGCTGGTGAGCAACACCATTGCCGGCGGTTATGCGGGCAAAATTTTCCTGGTCAATCCCAAGGGCGGCACCATGTTCGGCCGGCCGGTCTACACGCGGGTCGGTGACATCCCCGAGACCGTGGACCTGGCCGTGGTCACGGTGTCGGCGGCGGCAGTGATCGACCTGATCCCCGAATGCCGGGACAAGGGAATCCGCTACATGGTGCTGATCAGATCGGGGTTCGCCGAGACCGGCGCCGATGGCAAGATCCTCGAAAGGCGTCTGGTCGAAGCCGCCCGGGAGGCCGGCATCCTGGTGCTGGGGCCCAATACCATGGGCATCGCCAATCCCCACATCCGCTTGTTCGCCACCGGCGCCACGGTGACCCCAACCCCCGGCTACAGCGCCATCGTGGCGCAATCTGGCAATATGGGCAGCCACAGTGGCGCCATGACCACGGACAGCCGGGTCTTCGACGCCCTGTGCCGTCAGGCGGGCATCACCCGTGTCTACCGCCCCATGGACCTGCTCGATCTGGCGGCGGCCTTCGATTCGGTGCCGCTGCCCCGCGGCCCGCGGGTCGCCATCATGACCTTCGGCGGCGGCTGGGGCTGACCATTCCGGATCTGGACCCCGGCATCGTGGCCGAAATCGACCGCCTGCTGCCCCCGTACTGGAGCCGGGCCAACCCCGTGGACCTGGTGGGCGATTTCAACCCGGACATGACCCTCAAGGTGTTGGACATGCTCATGCGCTGGGAAGGCTGCGATGCGGTCATCAACCTGGGCATCATGGGCCGTCGCATGCTGATCGAGCGATTGACCGACGCGGTTTCCGCGGCCGACCCCGACTATCCCAGGGATTTTCTGGAACCGGTCGGGCAGCTGCTCATCCAGTTCGAAAAGAAATTCATGGTTCGCATCATCGAATTGATGACTGAGCTGGAAAAGCCGGTCATCGGCGTCAGCCTCCGCGCCGATTCGGATTACCAGACCGTGATGGGGATGCCCGGCGCCCGTTACAAGGGGGTTTACTACCAGACACCCGAACGGGCCGTGTTGGCCCTGGCCAAGATGGTGGCCTACCATCGCTATCGAACGGGATAGACAAAAGGCTTGTCATCGATCTTTCCCTTGCTCAAAGATGACAGATTCGTGAGAGGTCGTTGCCGGACGGCAACGTAAAAGTGACATCGAAAAGGGAACCTATGAACCACCGCAAATTTCATACCCGGCGCGTCATGGACTACGACATCGGCCACCTGGTCAAAAGCCCGTGCCGGGACTGCGCCACCCGCCACCAGTTTCCGGGCTGCAGCGCGACCTGCGACATCCTCGACCGCGTCCAGACCTATCTATCGCAAAGCATCTCCAGCTGCCGCTCATTTTCTGCCCTGGAACCTTATTTGATTCAACTGGATGAGAACGGCCGTCGAAATAGGCCACCTCATTGATTGGTCCTCATTTATTGGTTTGGCAAGCGGTTCTCAAATCTGTTACTATCACGGCTATATCTTTGGACGAATCCATTCATCATCTCTAAAAGGCACCGGAGGATCAATGCCCGATTCCTACCCACCCGATGCCGATCTATACCATCTGATGGCCGGTCCGGAAGGCGCCATCGGCATTCAACTGCTGGGCCGCATCGATCATCGGGTGGCCGCCCAGTTGCTCAAGCGCCTGCTTGCCGACATCACCTCCAGGGATCCCCGGCAGGTGACCTTCGACCTGAACCGAGTCACCTATTTCGACGATTTCGGCGTGCTGGTGCTGTCTGAGCTGCGGGACCGCCTCCATGCCGACCAGGTTCCCGTCCGCATCGTCCAGCCGCCGCCCAAGGTGGCCGAAATCCTGGCCATGACCCATTTCGACCATCCCGAGCGATATGCGGCGCTGGTCCCCAAGGGATCGGACAACCTGATCCTCCGCCTGGGCGATGCGGCACTCAAGATGGCCGACAATCTGCGCTTTCTCGTCTCCTTTCTCGGGTCCGTGGCCCTGTGTTCGATTCAGGTGGTACGCCATCCCCGTAAACTGCGCCTGGGCGACACCATCGTGTTGATGCAGAAAACCGGCGTGGACGCGATTCCCATCGTGGGCATGATCAGTTTTCTGCTGGGACTGATCATGGCCTTCGTGTCCAGCCTTCAGCTCGAACAATTCGGCGCCAGCGTCTATGTGGCACGTCTGGTGGCGCTGGCCATGGTGTCGGAGTTGGGGCCGATCATGACCGCCATCATCGTGGCCGGCCGATCCGGATCAGCCTTCGCGGCCGAAATCGGCACCATGAAAATATCCGAGGAAGTCGACGCGCTCTTTACCATGGGGTTTTCGCCCACGTTGTTCCTGGTGATTCCCCGGATGGTCGCCGCCATGCTGGTGGTGCCCCTGCTGACGCTTTTTTCCGACTTTTTCGCCATAATGGGCGGCATGGTGATCAGCGTCTCGATGATGGATTTGACGGTGAGCACCTATGTGGACCAGACCATCAAGGCCTTGTCGCTCTTCGATTTTTTTTGGGGATTGGCCAAAAGCATGGTCTTTGCCGCCATGGTCGCCTGGATCGGCTGCCGGCGCGGTTTCCAGGTGCGCGGTGGTTCGGCCGAGGTGGGCAATGCGGCCACATCGGCGGTGGTCAGCGGCATTTTTTTAATCATTCTGTTCGACTCGATTTTCGCGGTCATCCGCAGCTATTGGTAACATGAAAGAACACACGCCCCCAGCCATGATTCAGGTCCGCAACCTCGAGGCGCGCTATGGCGACACGCCTATTCTCGAGGACGTCAGTTTCGATGTTCATGGCAGCGAAATTCTGGCCATCATCGGTGGCAGCGGCTGTGGCAAGACCACCTTGCTGCGTCACCTCGTGGGACTGAGACGGCCCCAAAGCGGGCACATCGTCATCGCCGGCCACGATATCACCCAAGCCGATGAAGAAAGGTTCGGCGAAGCGCAGCGCAACATCGGGATCCTGTTCCAGGGCGGTGCCCTGTTCGGCTCCATGACCATTGCCGAGAACGTGGCCCTGCCGATCCAGGAGTACACCGATCTGTCACCACAGGCCGTCTCCGCACTGGTGCGCATGAAGTTGAGCAGCGTGGATCTTGCCGGTTATGAAAACCACCTGCCTTCGGAACTGAGCAGCGGCATGATCAAGCGCGCGGCGCTGGCCAGGGCGCTGGCCCTCAATCCCGAGATCCTCTTTCTGGACGAGCCCACGGCCGGACTGGACCCGGTCATTTCGGCCGAAATCGAAGAGTTGATCATGCGCATCAACCACAGCATCGGCACCACCATGGTGATCATCACCCACTCGCTCAATATCATCTTTAAGGTTGCGCATCGCATCATAATGCTCGATAAATCGGTGAAAGGCATCCTGGCCGAGGGCGATCCCAAGGTACTCAAAGACAAGAGCCCGAATCCGGCGGTGCGCCGGTTCTTCAACCCTCAGGCGACGATCTCGCAACGAAGCGCATGGCCACGTTAAAGACGAAATTCAGCGTCGGTTTGTTCCTGATCATAGGGATGGCGATCATCATCGTCGGCGTGGTCTGGCTGGGCATGTCCAACTACCTGGAAAAGGGGCGCATGTTCGTCGCCTACTTCGACGAGTCGGTGCAGGGGCTGGACAAGGATTCTCCGGTCAAATACCGGGGGGTTTACATCGGCCGGGTTCATCACATCGGCGTAGCCGACGACGAACGGCTCATCGAGGTGGTCATGAAAATCGAGTCGGATTTGAGACCCAACGGCCCGGACGGCCGCCAGATCGTGGCCCAGCTCAAATCCGTGGGGATCACCGGCCTGATGTTCATCGAGCTGGAACAAAACAAAGATTACGAACCGCTGATTTTCCCTCCTCCCGGCGTGACCCCGCCCTATCCCGTGTTTCCCACCCGGCCGTCGGAGATCAGCAAATTCTTCAAGGGGCTGGAAGACGTGTTCGCCATTTTCAGGGCCCTGGACACGCGGACCATCTCCGATGAGCTGACCCAGGCCCTCAAGAAAATCAACCGCGCCATCGACGAGGCCCAACTGGATGCCATGGTGGCCGATGTGCGCGGTACGCTGCAGAGTCTTCAACGGTTGCTGGCGGCCGAAAAGCTCGAGCGCCTGCTGCGCTCCTTTGAACGAACCTCCGACACCCTGAACCAGATGGCGGGCAACGCGGACGGTGGCATCGATGAGATCCGCCGGACGGTCGGCCGGATCGACGCGCTGGTGGCCACCGGAGGCAGCGATCTTCAGGAGGCTGCCGGGGAACTGAAAGCATCGGCCCGTGACGTCAGCCATACCCTTCAGAACGCCGCGGTCATGCTGGGGAACACAGACCGCCATGTGGACAGCGTTCAGCGAAATATCAACCAGACGCTGGAGCGCATCGTACGCGCCAGCGATACCCTGAACCTGCTCCTCGAACGGCTTGCCGCCGAACCTTCCCGGCTCGTGTTCGGTGGTTCGGTGGAGGAGAAACCATCTGCCCCGTAACGACCGGCATTGGAAAGGAAGAGACGCTGCGATGAAACGGCCAACCCGCCTGAAGTGCTGGCCCTGCCTGCTGATCGCCATGGCCATGCTCACCGGCTGCGCCGGCAGCAGGACGTCCAAACCGACCTATTACTACACCCTCGATTACCCGCCGCCAGGCATCGCTGCGACCACTAGGCTTGCTTTTGTGCTTCGCGTCGACCGCTTTGCCGTCACGCCGCCGTTTGACACGCGGCGCATGATCTATGCGGACAAAGGCCTGCATCGTAACGCCTACGCCCATTTCCAGTGGGTGGCCGCCCCCGGGGAGATGCTGGCTTTTTTTCTGGGACGCGATTTGCGTGAGAGCCAGGCATTCGATGCCGTGTTGCCGCCCGACGCCGCCGCACCACCTACTCACGTGATCCAGGGCTGGATCGATACCTTCCTGGAGGAGGATTTTACGGCCACCGGCCAGGCCAGCCTGACGCTGAGCATCATTCTGATCGATGCCCGCGAGACCGACGCCACCCGCCGCATCCTCTTTCAACAATCGTATACCGCCAAAACCGACTGCACCGCCAAGACGCCGGCAGCCCTGGCCGAGGCCATGAGCCGGGCCGCCTCCAGCGTTTCGGCGCGGCTGGTACAAGACATTTATGACGCCCTCGGACAGCTGAAAAAAACCATCAACCAGACAGGACGCAGACCATGACAGCCCCCATCCAAACCAAGCGATTGGATCAACTGGATCTTCACAACACCCTGAAGGCGCGCGCCGCCGCCATGCAGCGGCCGGAAAACCATTTGAAACGGCTGTTGGCCGAGCCGGATCGCTTCGAGTACTTTTCCGCCAACGGCGGCGGCCTGTTTTTCGATTATGCCCGACAGCGGCTCGATCAGGAGACCGTCAAAGATCTGGTCAGCCTGGATGGCCGCCTGGGTCTGCGTCAACGCTTCACCCGGATGTGCGACGGCGCCAAACTCAACGTGACCGAAAACCGGGCCGTGCTGCACACCGCCACGCGGGAGTTCGGCAACGTTTCCATCCACGTGGATGGTCGCGATGTGATGCCCGAAATCCGCGACGTCCGCGAACAGATCCGGATCTTCAGCGAGCAGATTCACCAGGGAGAGCTGCGCAGCGCCGGCGGCCGGCCGTTCACGGATGTCGTGGTCATCGGCATCGGCGGCTCCTATCTGGGCACCGAGTTCGTCTCCACGGCCTTGGCCGCCTTTGCCGACAAGAAGATCCGACTCCACTATCTGGCCAACGTGGACATCCACAACTTCGGTGCCGTGACCCGGGCCATCGACCCCCAAAGCACACTCTGGGTCGTCATTTCCAAGAGCTACACCACGGCCGAAACATCGGCCAACACCCACTTGGCCGAAGAGTTCATGCTCGACAACGGCATCGAACCCGCGCGCCACATGGTCACGGTCACGGCCAAGGGAAGTCCCGGCGACGATCCCGATCGGCCAGTCCTGCGAACGTTCCACATGTTCGACTATATCGGCGGGCGCTACAGCGTGACGTCGGCCGTGGGCGGCGTACCGTTGAGTCTCTACCTCGGATACGATCGCTTCGAGGCATTTTTAAGAGGCGCGGCCGAGATGGATGCCCATGCCCGCACCGCCCCCCCCGAAGAGAACCTGCCCCTGCTCGCGGCCCTCATCTCGGTGTGGAACACCACCTACCTGGGTTACGGCCAGCAGGGCATCATCCCTTATGCCTCTCCCCTGGCCAAACTGGCGCCGCACGTCCAGCAGCTCAACATGGAAAGCAACGGCAAGGCGGTGGATACTCAAGGCAGAACGTTACCGGAGCCGGCCGGCGTGGTCATCTTCGGCGAACCGGGCACCAATGCCCAGCACTCGTTCTTCCAGCTCGCCCACCAGGGCAAGGCCTTTCCCATCGATTTCATCGGTGTTCGCCAGCCCCAATACACCCAGTACACGGTCCGCTCCAAGGGGGTGACCAATCACCAGGAGTTGTGGGCCAACCTGCTGGCCCAAGCCCGGGCCCTGGCCGAGGGGCAGGACAATCCCGACCGGGCGCGTCATTTTGACGGCAATCGACCATCATCGATTCTGCTGCTCGACGATCTCGGGCCGCTCAACGTGGGACGTCTGCTCGCCTTTTACGAGGCGCGCACGGTCTACGAAGGCTTTATCTGGGGCATCAACTCGTTCGACCAGTTCGGCGTGGAGTTGGGCAAAAAGGTGGCCGACAGCCTGCGCGCTCAGATCGCCTTGAGAAACGACGATCCGGACCACCGCTTCACTGGCATCGACCCCATTTCCGAAGACTACCTGGAGATGTTGTTCGAGTAAACGCTTGGTCATGACGCAAGTGAGAGAAAGATAGGAGGCTGCCATGCTGCCGGTTCGTATGCTTTTGGTGGATGATGAAAAGGATTTCATCGAAACCCTGGCCCAGCGTTTGGTGGGACGAGGGTATCAAGCCGACTTTGTGCTGAACGGAGAGGAGGCCCTCCGATACCTGGAAACATACAAGGATGAGATCGACGTCGTTCTGCTGGATCTCAAGATGCCGGGCCTGGATGGCGTCGAGACCCTCCGGCGCATCAAGGCCATGGACCCTCTTATCGAAACCATCATGCTCACCGCGCATGGCACCATTCCCACGGGTGTGGAGGCGATGCGCATCGGCGCGCGCGATTTTCTGGAAAAGCCGTGTGATCTTGAGCAACTGACCGCCAAGGTAGAGGCTGCCGCCAAGCGCAAAAGGGAGCGTGAAAGCAAGATTTGGGATGTACGCACCCGCCCCTATATCACCGATCGTGAAAAGGAGGAGCTGATCGCTGCCATTCTGAATTCATAGAAGCCGGCTGGCATCGAGAGACCATCTGGTTTCCATCGCCCCGGCCCATGAAACATAACGACCCGAAACCTCATTTCGAAACGTGTCAGCGTGTACCATGTCCGGTACTCAATTGGGTCGGCAAGAGTCCTAACCCACTTAAAAGATGTGGAAAATAGAAATTATCCCGATTCATTGAAAATTCTCATCCAAGCGTTCGATGGCCATTCAATGCCAAATCGCTTTGACTCTGTAATCATATTGTGTTTTATAGGAAAGCTTTGGTTGAGCAATGCACGTGCCCTCCGGGGGCCACGCGCTCGTTTGCTTGGGTGTTTTGCATTTGTTAAATTTTATCTCTGGAGTACGTACTTACCATGCCTTTTGCACATATTATCGGAACCGGATCGGCCGTTCCGGAACGTGTCCTGACCAATCAAGATTTAGAACAAATTGTTGATACGACCGACGAGTGGATCGTTCGACGCTCCGGTATCAAAGAGAGACGCATTGCCAGGCAAGACAAGAACGAATCCACGACGGAGCTCGGACTCTCCGCAGTGCGCCGGGCGATGCAAACCGCGGGTGTCACTGCCGATCAAATCGATGGTATCATCGCGGCCACCGTAACCGGCGATCGTCTTTTTCCGTCGACCGCCTGCATGATTCAAAAAGAGCTTGGCGCCGACAATGCCGCCGCCTATGACATTTCTGCCGGTTGTTCGGGCTTTGTGTATGGATTGGAACAGGCCAATAACAGTATCCGAATGGGGGTCTCCAAAACGGTGCTGGTCGTGGGCACCGAGCGCTTGTCATCGGTTTTGAATTGGGAGGACCGCAGCACATGCGTCTTGCTGGGCGATGGCGCCGGCGCCGTGCTGCTACGCGGCTCGGACGAGCCGGGGGGCATTCTATCCACGCACATCAAATCGGACGGTCGCCTCTGGGACTTGCTTTACGCCGAGGCGGGCAACAATCTTCCGCCTGCCATGCTCGAAAGTCTGGCATACCTTCCGCACCATTTGAAGATGGAGGGCAACCGGCTCTTCAAGCAGGCCGTGCCTTCCATGGTAAAAATTGCCG
This sequence comes from Desulfatitalea sp. UBA4791, assembly GCA_002402905.1. Classification (GTDB taxonomy): domain Bacteria; phylum Desulfobacterota; class Desulfobacteria; order Desulfobacterales; family Desulfosarcinaceae; genus Desulfatitalea. The sequence continues at coordinate 10,834 of DHGT01000054.1, forward strand.
AGCAGGCCATCGAACATAACAAATTGAGCCGTGAGGATATCCAACTGATGGTGCCCCACCAGGCCAATGTGCGCATTTTGCAGGCGGTGGCCGAGCGGCTCCAGATACCGATGGAGAAGGTCTTTACCAACCTCCATAAATATGGCAACACTTCGTCCGCTTCCATACCCATTGCGTTGGACGAGGCCTATCAGGAAGGTCGGATCAAAAAGGGCGATTATGTCCTGGTGGTCGCCTTTGGCGCAGGTCTGACCTGGGGAGCATCGATCATCCAATGGAGCCTGTGACCTGCCGGTTGAACGGGTGGCCGCAGGTCACCAGCAGCAAATCAATCGATGAATCCCAAATGCTGCCAGAGATCTTCGATCCCCACCCTTTTGAGCCGAAGCCGCAGGAACTCCGAAATGGTGGGCTGGTGGGGTGGGCGCTTCAGAAACATACCGGCCTCCGACGGCAGCCGGTTGCCTTTGCGTGTATTACAGGTGCGACAACTGCAAACACAATTTTCGAACGTGGTCGAACCGCCTCTCGACCGGGGAATGATGTGGTCGATGGTCATCTTACCTTTAGGCTCCCCACAATAGCAGCATCGAAAGCCATCCCGAATGAGCACATTGCGTTTACTGAAGGGGACCCTGGATCGGTAAACGGACCGGATCAATTTAATCAACTTCAAGACAGACGGAATCCGCATGACCATCCCACCGGCCGCTTGGACGATCTGCTCGGAATAGCGCAATACGGTGACCTTGTTGTTGACCACCAGACGCATGGCACGCTTCCAGTGCACCACGTTCATAAACGAGTAGTCTGCGTTCAATAAAACACACTGTGTCATAGAGGCCGTATTTCCTCCTGGGATACAGCTGTCGCTGGACTGCCTGTTCAATAGTGCCCACCCACAAATGACAAATTTACCCGATATCTGCGTTGCGCGAACAATTCAATCCTCGGAATATCAACTATATGCCTGCGGTTAAATTCTTCGTGCGCCTTGATCTCGACCAAATTTGCCTATTTGTGGGCGGGCACTAAATATGGATGCCGGCCCTTCAGGCCGTTATCCGGAAGTGATACTGGTCAAGCTTTGATTTATCGATTGCAGCTATATTGATATGCCTGCCGCCGACCTGTCAACTATTTCCAAGCGAATCCCCGCAAACAGATCGCTCCGCCACTGGCGAGGGGCCGATGATTCTCTGAACCGCATATCCTGCCGAAAAGAAGCCACCTTTTGCCAATTCTCGGCAATTTGTGAGACGAACGGCATCCGAAAGCACTTATAACCATCTATAATATTAACGTTTTACCATAAAAATAAAATCAGGCACAGATAGTGCAGTGGCAGACGAAAGCAGTGCCGATTAGCCGATACTATGCCGGGATTGTTAAAAAAACGTGAACATTGAATCTATGGATGAGACGGTGAAGCAGACCAGCGAAAAAAATGAGAGCCGGATAATCGAATTCAAAGGCACCTATTACCAGGGGGCGGACGATAGGTCGATGGTCGTCCTGGTGCAGTTTGACGGGGTGTTGCTGCATGTCTGGCATCAATCTGATCCATTTTACCGCATCGTATCGTGCGATGTATTTCAAATCGCAGGATCGTTCACCAAAAGAAGGCGCTGTATCAAACTCTCGAACGGGGATCGAATTTTCACCGATGACATCCCTGCGCTGCAGGCCCTATCGCAGTGCCATGCAGGCGCAGACCCATCGAATGACTACCCTTCCAAATCGGTATGGGTGGCCGCGACATTGGGATTCATATCGCTCTTGATGGCCGTCTGGTGGCTCTCCCTCCACACCGCCCAATTTTGAAATCAAAGTTTCACTGATATTCGCGGTCCGGTTTGCCGCCGAGGCTCGACCGGATGTTTTTATGAATCTGAAGCAGCGTGTTGGTATCCCCCATGTGGGATTCAACCCATTCCACAGGCACAGCGTATTGATCGGCCAGGGCGTCGAGCGCTTCCTTCAGTGTACCGAATTGATTTCCAGGGTCGATCCAGTATCTCTTTTCACGGCGGGGGTCATAGAATTGCAGGTCGGCCGCAATATTCAGGGGCGGCCATTCATCGAGCGGTGTGAAATTTTCCGGTCTTTCCGGTGCCTTTGTGCCGCTGGGAACCGGTTCTTTCTCTGCCGCGCCCGGCGCGCCGGACGACGGATTGTCTTTCGAATCGATGGATGATGTGTTTTCTGAATCCAACGCGGTCAGCAGGCGTGAATGAATAAGACCCAAGTCGTTTTCTTCTCCCATATTGGCCTCGACCCATTCGTTCGATTGGCCATAGATGCCGGCCAGCGCCGAGACGGCATCTTTTAAGGCCTTGTGGCGGGAATTACGGCTTGCCCAATACTTTTGAGGCCGATGGGGATCGTAAAAGGTCAATTTCCTGTTTTTTTCAACGATACCGCGATCGATGGCGATTGGCGCATCCGTCCGCTTGGACGGCGTTTCGATGTCCGATGAGGGCTCTTGCGGAATGGGGGTTACAGGTTTCGGCGCCGACGCTCTATTTCCAGCGGTTGTGGTGTCATTGGGCGGAATCGGATCCGGGCCAGGTTTGGTCCCGCTCTTTTCTATGCGGGCCACAATCTCTTTGGCATAACGCACTTCAACGGTTTTCGTGCCGTCGAGAATAAAATGCACATATTTTTCAGATTCCCAGACCCGCTCGGAAATCTCGATCGTTCCATCTTTCAAAACGATCCGATCGCTGCCGACATCACATGGGAGCAGAGCCACCCAGCAGGCCCATATCATAATGGATTTACTTCGAAAATAGTCGGGCATATTGGGATTAAGTGAATGGTAAATCGTCTTCAGTTCGTGGTTTCATTTCCAGTCTGAAAGTCAATCTCTACCCGTCGGTTCAGTCGCCTGCCTTCGGCCGTTTCGTTTGAAGCGACAGGATTGTCGGCGCCCATGGCAAAAATCTCGATATTTTCCGGTGGCGCACCTTTTCCCACAAGGTAGGATTTAACGACGCTGGCACGAAAACGCGATACGCTCTCATTATAGCCCGCAGAACCGCTTGCGTCGGTGTAACCGCGAACATGTACCACTTTGTCGGGTTGCTGCACCAGGTAGTTGGCGATACGGTTCAGGATGGCATAGGCACCATCTTCAATCTCATTGGAATTAATCGTAAAATGGACCATAATCGTCTCGTTCATCAGGGGGAGGGGTTCGATCTCCCCAACACTATTCGTCGGCTTGTCTTTAGCTTTATCTTTATTTTTAGGCGCTTGGCTGTCTTTAGCGGTCTGGTCCCCGCTCGCTCCGGCCACATTGCTTTGACCTGGGGTGGCGGCAACGCTTCTGGCCGCAGATGACGATGGTTTCTCGGCCCCTGCCCCACCGGTAGCCGACATGTTTTCCATGCTCTGGCTCAACAACGCCTGCTCCTTTTCCAGGGTCGATCGGTATTGTTGCGGGGTGAGATCTTCGGCATCGTATTTTGGGCTTTCCTTGCTGGTAATCTGGGTGATTGCATATCCTCCCAGCAACACCAGCGCGATGACGATACACGAATAAAAAATCTTCCACAGAGGCGATCTTGTCGTCGTATTCGCCTCCCCCTCTCCGTCTTGTGTGGATGCTGGTGCATCCGTTATCTCTGCCATATCTGCCGGAGCAGGTGGCGCCACCTGTCCACCTGATTGTCTGGAGGCTGCATTGGCAATCGCTTTAGACTCGGTCGTGTTCATGGTGGCGACCATCCCTTTGACACTCGATTTTATCGGAATGCGCAGCTCTTGGGCGCACTCTTCAATGATTCGGGCATCGATTGTCTTGGTGTTGCGCGCATATCCCGTCAGCAGCGCGTGGTCGCAAAGAATATTGATCAGTCGGGGAATGCCTCCGGAAAATTGATAAATGCCATCTATCGCCGATGCATTAAAAATCTTCTGGGTCGTACCCGCGACATTTAAACGATGCTGAACATATTCACCGACCTCCTTTTTATCGAGTGGGGTGATATGGTAACGCACCGTAATGCGCTGCGCCAGGGCCCTGTTCTGTGGCGCCGTAAGAATCGTATTAAACTCCTGCTGGCCGACAAAGAAGATATTGATCAGTTTACGGTCTTGCAGCTCGATATTGGAAAGCACACGGATATCTTCCATGAGCCGATGGTTTAATCGCTGGCTCTCATCGATGATCAACAGGACTTGTTTATGTTCTGCATAGCTTTTGTGTAAAAAATCACGCAGGTGAAGTAAAAACGCCCCCTTGCTGTCAAAGGTGCGATTCATCTTCAACCCGTCGGCGAGAATGTTATAAAAGTCCATGCTCGTCAGATCGGGATCGGGTAACGTGGCCACTGCCGTGTCCATGTCGAGCATGGTGATCAGGCGGTTGATGAGCAGTGTTTTGCCTGTGCCCACCTCACCGGTGAGAAGCAAAAAACCCCGATTGTCGAGAATCCCGTAACGAAGCGTCGCCAATGCTTCCTTGTGCTTTTCCCCCAACCACAAAAATTTTGGATCGGCAGTGATCTGAAATGGTTTGGTTTTAAGCTGATAATGGTCCAGGTACATGGCGAGTCCGTTTGTTTGGGTATTTAATCCTGATCTGATTTTTTAAATATAATTCCCCGACTGTAATAAAGATAGATCATGATCCAGAAAACGATAAATAGAACGATATAGGCGGTACGTTGCCGAACCAGCTTCTGGCGTTTTTTCTCGATCAGGTTGGCCGAGTTTTTCAGCTCTCGCTTGACCACTTCCAATTCATCCATCAGGCTTTTGACGTCAGAATTTTCCGTATAGCCCATCATGCGTTTCAGCTGAGTTTCAAAACTTCGCACATTATAGGCATCAAACAACATGCGTTGCTTTTCGGTGAGACCCGATAAGTCGTGAATCTCCTTGGCCAACTCGATGGCATAAAACTTTCGAAATGGATTCTTTTCCGGCACCTCCCCGAGCTTGGCGAGTCTCTGAGCAATGCCGCCTTCCAGCTCCGCGTTGATCTGTTGAATCAGCAGTTCGCTGTTCTTGATTTCCGTGTTGTTTTTCAACAGATCTTCCCCGGAAAGGGATGAAATGAAAAAAATGAGTGCAATGGCCGTCGCGCAGCTGGCCACGATCCTAAAAAGTACAAACATCTCGCGCTTGACCAGAAAAATCATATCGCCTTCCTTCTTCAGAAACGGGCACGCCTTGCGTCATCTCGCTCAACGGTTGAATCGGCCATGTCTAACGCACTAATTTTACAGGGTGGATTAACATTATGGGTGGCAACCCAATTTCTCTCGATTGTCAATAAAACCAATTGGGTACCATGCCCAAAGGACATATTCATCCTCTTGATGAGATACCCGATCCGATTTCTATCCCGCGGTTACTTGATGGTTCTTTCTTTTTTGATGGTTTCGTATGCGTTTTGAATTTCTCGGAACTTTTCATGAGCCAGCTGAATAAATTCATCCGGCAATCCCTTGCTGGCAATTTTATCCGGGTGGTATTCCTGGACCAGTTTCCGGTATCGCTGCTTGATCACGTCATCGCTGTCATCCGGCCGACAGCCGAGAACCTGGTAGGGGGCGTCGCCGGTTCCGGCATAAGCAGCCCGTACCTGCTGATATCGCTGTTCGCTCATTCGGAATATGCGCACCGCACCGAGAATCAGGCTCTCCTCGGTGGCATTGAGAGCGCCGTCGGCAACGCTGACCCGCAATAGAATATCGACCATCATTTCGATAAGATGGGGTTGCCCTTGAAAATGGTTGTAAAACTGAAGGGCAAAGTCGTTAAAGCTGGCGGGCGATTCGAGCGCCGTGCGAAAAATGTTCAGGGCAACGGACTTGGCTTCGGGAGACAGACGCAAATCTCTGACCGCAAACGCCTCAATGGTATCCATCTCCTCGGGGCTCACCCGGCCGTCGGATTGCGTTAACTTGGCCAGCATTGAAAATGCGCCTACGAAAAAAGCGAGTTGAGATGCCTCCAGTCCGGAAAAGTGAGGAATCTGGTCCTCCTGCAAATCCCTGGTACTGCTATCGAAGGCGTGTCCGAAAACAGCACCTGCGATAGCACCCAACGGTCCGCCCAAGGCGAAACCAATCGTACCCCCCAACAATTTACCCACAATTCCCATATCGTACTCCGAGCCAATGTAAGGCGTATATTGAAAAAATGTACCTATCATACTTGACCTGCTTTGATAAAGCGCTAACCCGGGCACCTCGTAACCGTTCTTCCGGCCAGGAATCTTTTTCCGGGCTGCCGGCGCCAAGATCGATTCCCAAGATCGATTGTTTCAATTTATTCCTTGATAAACATTCAATTCATCGGTATTATTGACAAATTAAATTTGTTACGACTGACTATGGTTAACCTGTTTGAAAGGGAAATCGATGTTTACATGGTGGCAAAATTTAGATTCAGTCATTGTCTTCAACAGTTGGCTGCAATTGATTACCATGATCGGTGCCGCACTGACCACCATCAGCATCCTGCTTCTATGGATCAATGGCAATCGGATGTCCCGATACCTCATCGAACGGGAACAAAGTGCGAGCAAAAAGATCAAGGCCGTTGAAAAAGCGGCCGAAGAGATTCGCAAAGAACTTCTGGCAACCCAGCAGAACCAGGACATTGCCGATCAACGCAGACGCCTGGCCGAAATGGATGCCGGTTCATTGCGCAAAGAGATGGAAAAAATTCGCAACCGATATGCCTCAGCGGAAAGCGCCTTAAAAGATCGCATTGACGAACTGAAGGATATGAACATCACCAGCAGCGGCACAACAACCCAAAACATAGAGGTGGTGGCTCAAAAGGGCGCGCTCGACAGTGAGCAGAAAAAAATGTTGGCCAAGCTGCTCAATTCCGGTCCCAAGGGAGAAATGGATATCATTTCGGTATTGGAAGACGCCACCTCACATGAGACCGCCATCGAGCTGAAGGAACTGTTTGACAGCCATGGATGGTCCACGTCGGAAATTATACAGAGCGCCTTTACCCATCCACCGGAAGGTTTTGTACTGGTGATCCATAGCAAACAGACCGCTCCATCCTATGCCAAATTCCTTCAACGGAGTTTGACCACCATTGGCCTGCCCGTGTCTGCCCAGGTCAATACCAAATACCGTGAATGGTCCATTTCCCTTATCGTCGGCCAAATCGATCAATGACATCAGGATACCTGATCACACAACCTTCGGCCATTCAAAACGACTGAACACATCGGTAAAATGAGACAGCAAACGATTCAAATTCCATCAACGTCAAAAAGGCACGACGCCATCCAGCGGGTGCCGATGTGGGAGGACGAATGACACGCATTGTTCATACGGCCAAATATATAAAAGAACGCTATCGCAAATACCAACTGATCGCATTTACATGTGCGGTGGTCACCGTGGCGGCAGCGCTGCTGGCCGCATTCTCGGGACTGCAGGTGAACAAGCTTCAAAAGGCCCGGTCCCAGAAGAGTGCCGATACGTCGCCCAACTCTGAAAAGGTCCTCAAGGTCTGGATGGAAAAGGAGATTGAAAGCCTCAAGGCGATACTCACAAAGACTCAAAATGAACTGGCAAAAGAAAAAGAGGCTGCTGCCACCCAGCAGAAGACCGTCGACGATTTGAAACGGCAATTGGCGGCCATCACCGCAAAGGCACGCGCCCTGGAAGCAGAAGTGGCCAAGCCAGCGCCACCGAAAAGCGACACCAGCGCAAAGGGTATCGCCACACCACCGACGGGCACACCGACGGCCCCTTTACCACAAGAACCCCGGCTAACGCCAGGCGCCGGCACATTGAACGACACCGAACCGAAAACCATCCGGGAAACCGAAGTTCAGCCGCCGGCATCACAGCCTCCGCAGCCCGTTGCCCCAGCAAACGAGGCGCAATCGGCGCCCGCTCTAAAACCCGATGCAGAGGCGACAACGCCACAACCTCGACCATCGCCCCTGCCCATTATGACTCAGCCCTCCACTTCAGGCAATGCCGAACCCCCATCACCGCAACCCGAAAGTGGTGCACAAAATCAAGAGGCCGCCACGCCTGCGGCCGTTCCCTCGGGCGAAGGCAATGCGGATCGATCCAAGACAATTTCAGAAGAGCCGTTGGCGCCCTCTCAACAGCAATAATAGGGCTTTTTCTACAATTACGATATTTGGAATGTAATACGGGAAGTAGCCATACACCGGCAGCGTATGGGCGGGGTTTATCCCCATAAGCGCTAAGATAATTCTATGCCCGATAAGTCCACATCGTACTCGTACTCAGCGCTGCGGTAATCGTACTCGTCATCGAAAAAACGTGCCGAAGCTTGCACTTTCAGGCCTCGAAAGCACAACCATCGAGTACGAGAACGAGTACGTGTACGAGTACGCGAAAAACAGCATAGCGGTAAGCGCAAGATTTTGTTATCGCCGACCATGGTTCTGGAATAACTTAGCGATTATGGGGTTTATCCCCACCCGTGTGAATACCTGCGCGCCTATCCGCGCCACTCGGTATCATCTACCGTGGTTTTGAAGTCGGGTTTGACGATGTCCGGTGCTTCGAATTCTTCGGCAGCGGCCGCCTCTTCCGGCGTGGGTTTGCCGACAAAAACGAGACGATGCCGCGGGCATTTTTCACATGCTTTCATCAAATCGGGCATACATTCGGGCGTATAATGGTCATAATCGATCGTCGAAAGGTTGTCTTTAACAGAAATCACATTTGAAATTCGTGCGCATGCCTTGCAGCCGATACAGCCGACATTGCATACGGCCATGACATCCTTGCCCTTGTCCTTGTTCGAGCAGGTTACGGCCATGATTCTTTCGGAACGGAACGGCGTCATGGTGATGATGTTTCTCGGGCAAACCTTGGCACATGCGCCGCAACCGATGCATTTGTCATAGTCGACAACCGCCAGACCGTCCACAATATGAATTGCATCGTATTTGCAAGCACGCGTGCAATCACCGAAACCGAGGCAACCATAGGTGCATCCCTGAACGTCGGCCACAAGATTGGCCGCACGACAGCGTTGTTCACCGACATATTCGGTACGTCCCAGCCGATCCTCCAGGTGGGCGCCGCAATGCACGACGGGACGGAACGGCAGGGCTTCGCCGATCTCGACCCCCATGATCGCGGCCACCTTGGCGGCACACGCTTCTCCGCCCACGGGACATTTATTGACCGGGGCATTGTCAGCAACCACCGCGACAGCGTAATCGCTGCAACCTAAAAATCCGCACCCACCGCAATTGGCACCGGGCAGGGCTTCGAGCACCGCCTCTACTTTGGGGTCGACTTCGACGGCAAACTTCCTGTTCGCCCATCCAAGCACGTAGGATACGATGAATGCCATTGCCAGCATGGTTCCAGCGGCAAGGCCTATAGTCACTTCAATCATGACAACCTTAAACTCCTATCTGCTCCCGTTCATATCAATCGGCGGTGGTGTGGTGTTGACAATTCGCACCCCTTTAACCCATCATAGCCCCTTATCGAACGCTCGTTCTCGCGTTCAGCGTCAGCACTTTTTCTCCCACGATCAGTTCTGCCGGCGTCTCATCGATCCGACTGTGCAAATTTCGATTTTCCGCCGATGCGTTCTGTTCCACCTGGGCGGCCGGTTCGTCGAATGTAAGAACTTTGCGAAGCCCTGAGTTGACACCGGTAAACCCCATGAAAGCGAAGGCCAGGATACCTCCGACGACCAGCGTGATGGCCGCTCCTCTGAACGGTTTGGGGATATCACACAAATCGAGCTCTTCCCGAATGCCTGCCATCACGACGATGGCAATCGTGAAACCTACCCCGCCGAAAAATGCGAGAGACAAAGCGCGCCCCAGGTCCCAGGCATCGGCCGGATTTTCGACGCCGCTCACGTGGCTCATGATGGTCAAACATGCAAACAGAATCGCACAATTGGTGGTAATCAAGGGCAGAAACACGCCGAACGATTTGTATAGCGAAGGGAAGAACTTACGCACATACATCTCCACGAATTGCACCGATGAGGCAATGACAAAGATGTAGATAATGTAGCTGAGAATCGTCAGATCGATCTTTTGAGCGGCTTCCGCGGTCATAAAAAATGCACCGATATAGGCCGAAATCGGCGCCCCGGGAATAAGGACCAGGCTAGTGATGGTCCAACTGACAAAAGCGGCGATGCTCATGACGAAAGTGACGGCACATCCCATACCAAAGGCCATGTCCACGTTCCGGGAGACGCCGATGAACGGGCAGATGCCGACGAAATAATAGAAGATAAAATTGTTGATGAGAGCGGCGCCGATGGCGATCAACATGATGTCTATGACATAGTTCATAACGTGTATCCGTTTCTTCTCAAAATACTACCCAACCGATCTAATGATTGCCCGACTCGATGTTTTCAACCTTTACGGCCGCGTTATTTGGCCCCTCGGCCTGAATACCAGTTCACAGCCCCGAGAAGCAGACCCAGCGTGATAAAGGCACCTGGCGGCAGGACCATGACAGCCCAGTCGGGCCAAGTGGCAGGAAGTACTCGAAAACCAAAAAACATACCAGTCCCCAATATTTCACGCACCCCGGCGACGCTCGCCAAAGCGAGGCCGTATCCCAGGGATTGGCCTGCCGCATCGGAAATGGCGGTAAAAACAGGCTGTTTGGATGCGCACACCTCACAACGGCAGATGATCAGGCAGTTGACGATGATCAGTGGGATATAAGGCCCCAGCGTCTTGCTCATCTGGTACATGTATGCGGCCAACAGCCGATCCGCAATGGTGACAAACGTCGCGATGGTCAAGGTGAAGACGACGATGCGCAGATGGGGCTTGAGCAGATTGCGAATCAGACTCGTCACTGTGTTGGCGCACACGAGCACGAAGGCGACGGCTGCCGCCATGGTGATGGCCGCCTTCATGCTGTTGGTCACGGCCAGCGTCGGGCATAGACCCAGCAATTGACGATAAACAGGGTTCTCCGGCAGGATCCCCCGAATAAATCTTTCCAGTGGAGTAGGTTGATCAGCCAAAGCGTTATTCCTTTTTCATTCGGCCGGCATCCTTTAGCGGCTGCCGCAAGTCCGTGATGGTCTTATTGATGATGGTCACCACACTGTCTGAAGAGATGGTCGCACCGGTCACTGCGTCAATTTCATTCGCCACCTTCGCGCCGCTTTTGACTACCTTGAGATGATCCCCAGTGGATTTTCCGGCGAACTGGCCTCGCCATTTGGTTTCGATGATTTTGTTGCCCAGGCCGGGGGTCTCTTTCTGGTCGAGGATGAAGAGGCCGGTGATGCTTTCGATAGCTGGATCCAAACCTATCAGCAGCTCGATTTTATCCGCGTAACCCTGACCGTCGACCTTTGTCACCCATCCGCCGAGACGACCGTCTTCGAATCTCGCCTCGAAAACACTATAAAATTTTTTGATCCCGTTTTTTTCCACGGCGATGGATCTTGGCGTAATCTTGAAGGCCTTGTTGTCTGCCGCCATTTTCTGTGCGGTCTCACTGCCGAGCAGTAGTTCCGGGACCTTCTCTTTGGTTTCATTGAGCTTGTTTTCGATGATGACCGGGCCAAGCGCCGCTTGAACCGCTGCCAATGAGATACCGAAGATCAGGGCCAGGGAAATGCACAGCCAGGCCTGTAGAATATAGTTGTTTTGAAACCGGTTTTTCTTTTCCGCTGGATCTTTTTCTGTTTCCGCCATGTCTCTTTATCCTGAATCGGCTTCGCCGGAAATGGGCGCGTTAACGTTTAGAATTCACCGAATGTTCTTGGAATCGTCCATCTATTGATCAACGGCGTCACGGCATTCATCAATAACACGGCAAACATGACGCCTTCCGGGTAACCGCTCAGGAAACGCAACAGCATCACCAATGCACCAATGCCGATTCCGAATATCGCTTTTCCGCGGGGTGTTAAAGGGCTGGACACAGGGTCGGTGGCGATAAAAAAAGCGCCAAACAGCAGTGCGCCGCCAAACAGGTGGTGCAGTATCAACCGGCCGCCGTGACCGCCGACCAGATCGACGATACCCGCAATCACCAGAACGGTGGCAATCATGCCCGCGGGTATTTCCCATGAAGCGGTCCGCCGGTAACACAGGTAAAGCCCTCCCAACAGGCAGGCCAATGCGCTGGTCTCACCCAGGGAGCCGTTGGTAAATCCCAAAAACATGTCGCCGATCGGCGTCCACGTGCCGGACTGTTTAAGTGCGTTCATGGGTGTGGCCTGGGAGATGGCATCGACCCAACCGGCACCGCTCTCATAGGCTGCGGCGCCCATGGCGCCGGCGAACGAAATCATGACAAAGGCACGACCGACCATCGCCGGGTTAAAAATATTCATGCCCAACCCGCCGAAAATGATCTTCCCCAAGCCGATGGCGACAGCCGAAGCGATGACCGAGGCATACCAGGGCGCCGTGGCGGGCATGGAGAGTGCCAGAATAACACCGGTCACCGCAGCCGAAAAATCGTTCAGGGAAATCGATTTGCCGCGCATGCGGACGAATAGATATTCCGCGGCCAGGCAGGTGGCAACGCACAGCCCCAAATGAATCAGCGCATACACCCGAAACATGTAAATGGCCATGGCCACCGCAGGCGTCAACGCGATCAGCACATCGATCATCATTCTTCTGGTGGAGTTGGATGTGCTGCCGATATGGGGTGAAGGGGACACATGAACGGCCGGTGCCGCATCCTCCACACGATTTGTCTCCGTTAGATCAACTTTCGCATTCATCATGTTCGCCAATAGTAGAGTCCTGTCATGCCCTGTTTGGCAATCCACCGCAGCCCGGGCAAATCGAATGATATGATCTTGTGTTTCGCGTGGGCCCTTTTCCTTTTACTTCCTGCTTGCGACAACCATTGCCTTGCCCATTCGGATGAGCTGTACCAGTTTGATATGGGCCGGACAAACGTATGTACAACACCCACACTCAAAACACGCCATGATATTGTATTGGTGTGCCAGGGAGAGATTTCCGTGGCGGGAGGCCATAGCCAGTTTGGTAGGCACCAGTTGCATTGGACAAACGTCCACGCAACGGCCGCAGCGCACGCACGATGTTTCGTTTTCTTTCCGAACATCGTCATGGGTCAAAACGGTAATACCGCTTGTACCTTTTGTGACGGGCATGCTCAGGTTGGAAAAAGCAAATCCCATCATCGGGCCGCCGGCAATGATGCGGGCGGCATCCTTGGTCAAACCACCGCAGTAATCGATGGCATCCTGCATGCTCAAGCCAATGGGAACAAGAAGATTTTTGGGATTGCGCACGCCCCGCCCCGTCACAGTGATCACCCGATGGGTCAAAGGCTTTTCCCGGATGACCCCCCTGGCGATGGCCGCCATGGTACCCACATTGCTCATGGCCACCCCGACATCCGAGGGCAGCCCCCCCAAAGGTACTTCCAGCCCCAGTGCTGCTTTTATCAACTGCTTTTCACTGCCCTGCGGATACTTGGTTTTGAGTACCGCAATCTTGATGACCGTGCCTTCGGCCTCTTTTTTCAGCCGTTCGATGGCCGCGGGCTTATTGTCCTCGACACCAATGATAATCTCCCGGGCGGAAACGGCGCGGGCCCCAAGCAATGCTCCGGCGATTATCGCACCCGGCGCCTCTAACATGACGCGATAATCGTTGGTCAAGTAAGGCTCGCATTCGCACCCGTTGATCATGAGGGTATCGATCATCTTGGTGTCGTCGGGTCTGACTTTGACATGTGTCGGAAAAGCCGCCCCTCCCAAACCCACGATGCCGGCTTCATGAATCGCTTTGGAAATGGTCGAAGGGTAGTAGATTGCGTGGCAGTCCTTGGGCCAATGCCCGCCCAACACGTCCTCATACAGCGCCTGCCCGGACACCTGCTCGCCCTCGGCTTTGATATATATGGCCGGCAAATGCCGCCCGTTGGGCAGCGTGCACACACCGATTTTTTCAACAACACCAGTAATCGGGCTGTGCAGGTTGGTAGAGATGAAAGCTTCCCCCACACCGATCGTTTCACCCGCCACGACCTGTTGTTTGGGCTGGACGGTGGGTTTAGACGGTACGCCGATGTTCTGCAACAGGGGTAAAACGACCCTTTTCGGAGTTGGAACGACCTCTATGGCCGCATCGCGCGATAGCGATTTGTTGTCAGGAGGGTGGATTCCGTGCGAAAAACTGCCTTTACCTGGTAGGTCCTTGCTTTGTAACAATTCCATATGATCACAACGCTATCCTCTGAGTATCTTACCAATGGTGCCGCGCTAATGCTCCCGCTTCAAAAAGACAGGGTTTATATTACGCAAACCGAGGGGGCGTCAAGGCAAAATCGAAGCTGAAAAAAGCTGAACTTGCAGGGATGGTTCGTCATTTGGATAGACAACATACCGAAACGGCACCTGCGGATGAAGCGGAGCGCCGATTCGGCAATTTCAAAAGTTGATGCCTATGTAAAAAGTCGTTGTCGGACGGCGCCGTAAAAAGTTCAAGATCAAGGCGTGCGAAATTCCGTGTCCTGAGGCGTACTTGTCGTACGCCGCAAGGACGACGGGATGAGCAAAACGCAGATATTGGGCTTTTTACGGTGACGTCAAAAGTTGCGGCGCACCTGTTCAAGTGCGCCCAAGGCGGGTCAGCTCAGCACCCAGACCGTGAGATGTTGTGCCTGCTGAAAAATCTTCTCTCCGACGCGCCGCGAAACAAAGTCCTGGTAAACGCTGAGTCCCCTTCTTCCGATCACAATCGTGTCATATCCATCTTGATTGGCCTTCTCGACGATTCGGGTCGACAGATCCTGCGGGGCGTCGATCATTTCGAAACTGATCTGATTGAAGGAAAAGCCTGCATCCACCAGACACTCCTTGGCCTTGTTGATCAACGGCTCGATCTGTTTGCGCGCATCATCTTCCTCGACGGGCGATCGCTTCCCCTGAAGGACATGATAAAAAGCGATCTTGCAGTCCGATGCGCCGATCAAGGCGCTCATGGACCTTACCGCCCGCATGACCTCCTTGGATCCGTCGAATGAGACCAATATACGATTCTGACGCACCGCGCCGCCGACGATGATCATCGGAATGCCCTGAATTTTCTTGAGCAGCTTATTCGGAACGCTTCCGAGAAGCATGTCTTTAATTTTGCTCTCACCTTTTCGCCCGAGCACGACGGCATGATAGCCTTCATGAGATTCGCGAAAGATATCATTGACGATTCCCAGGTTCTTGGCCTGGATTTTCTTTGAAATGGAATCCGGATCAAAACCTGCCTCGGTCAGTATGGATTGGGCTTTTTCCATTGCGGCATTGATGCGCTTGTGCTGGGCAGCAATACAGGCCCTGATGTTGCCGCCGCTGAACCTGAAATCCATATCATGCTCGACTTGCCAAAAGGAGCTGGTCATCCGGGTCTCGATGTGAAACAAAACGACTTGCGTGTACTTGGCGGGCATGAGGTTTGCCACATATTTGACTGCTTCCAGCGCCAAATCAGATCCATCAAATGCAATGAGAATTCTCAACCCTTGCCTGCTGTCGTCCCTTTCCTCCATCCGATCCTCCTTGATGAGATTCGTTGAAGCTTGCGTCGGCATCGTCCTCTGCTAATTTTAAAAGCATTATAAGGTTGTTCGACCATTATTGACAACAAAAAACGGACGCAATAAGGGATCCGCAAAAAGGAAACACCCAAGGCATACAACCAAAAGTATACAACCAGAAGCTTACAGCCAGAAGCTTACAACCAAAAGCTTACAAATAGCTCAGGCACTGACCTCTTCGATGAAAGAGAGGATGCAGCTGTTCACCAAATCCGGCTGTTCATGGATCACCCAGTGGGTGCCGTCAGGTATGCGTTTGACATCCAGCCGCTCCACATACGACGCCAATCCTTCAAGGTTTCCAGGCAACAGGGCCTCGTCCAGTTCACCCCAAATCACCAGTGTCGGCACGCGAACGGCAAACATGGCACGAGGCGCCTCCACGATTTGTCGGATGATCGCCTTTTCCGCTTCAGTGGTTGGAGGATGCAGCGGTGAAATGCGATAGTAGTTCAGACCACCGGTCAAGGCACCCGGCTGCGACCAGGCCGACACATAGTCTTGCATCAGCGCATCGGAGGGACGCCACCGGGATTGACCTTTGGTTAGCGCAACCTTCAAGTACTGATAATCATTACTGGACAGGATCTCTTCTGCTTCCGGTGATCGAAACAGGTTCATGTAGGCGCTGGCGTTCTGCTGGGCTGGATTTTGCAACAGCTCGCGCGCAAAAACACCGGGATGGGGCGAATTGATGATAACTAGCTTTTCGACCATCTCCGGATACCGGTTGGCAAAAGCCCAGGCGACCCCTCCCCCCCAATCATGTGCGACCAATATCATCTGCTTTTTGCCAAAATGGTGAACGAGGTTGCGGATATCCTCGACAAGCAGCTTGACATGATACTGTTGGGGCAGAGATGGTTTGTCGGAAAGATTGAATCCCCTCAAGTCCGGTGCCACTGCCTGGTATTTGGCGCCGAAGGTGGTTAACTGATGTTCCCAGGCGGCCCAGAATTCGGGAAAACCATGCAGAAAAAGGATGAGTTTTCCTTGCCCCTTGGCGGCATAATGGATTTTGATGTCTTTGGAAACGGCATAGCCATGATCGAATGTACCTTCCATGCTGGGCATTGTCCTCCTCCTTGAGATTTTAGGGGTGGTGGCAAAAATTCGGATCGATTTTCTCCGCTTTCAGGATCATTGACGATAGCACTTTTTTTGAGCGAACGCTCGTTTTTTCTAATTGACAGCTCACCGGCATTGTCTCTATGATAAGTATTTCGATACCGTCTGCTTGGATTCATCATCCAGTGATGGCAGGATCTGGCACAAATGCATAAAGGAGAGATCATGGGTGAATTGGACGCATTGTTATCGCCGTTTAGCATCAAAAGCATGACCGTACCCAATCGTGCGGTCCTTCCCCCCATGGGCACCGGTCTGGCCAATCCAGACGGAACGGCCAGCGATGCCCTCCTGGCCTACATGAAGCGCCAGGCCCAAGGCGGCGTGGGCCTGTTGATCTCTGAAATAACGGCTATAGCGACCAATGGTCTGGTGCTCAAAAAGCAACTCGCCGCCTGGGATGACGCATTTCTTCCGGGATTGAAACAACTGGCCGCCGTTATGCACTCAGGCGGGGGCAAGGCGGCCATGCAACTGCACCATGGCGGACGCGAGAGTGCCTACATGCTGAAAAAGGGCATGGCCATCGGTCCGTCTCCCCTGCCCAGTTTGATCTATGGACACCCCCCCCGGGAGATGACGCTTCAAGACATTGACGAAATTGTGGCCGCTTATGGTTCTGCAGCCGCCAGGGCCAGGGCCGCCGGCTTCGACGCCGTTGAAATTCACGGCGCACATGGATACCTGATCACCCAGTTTCTTTCCGCAATTTCCAATCAGCGGTCCGACGAATTTGGCGGTGATTTCAAGAGCCGCGCACGCTTCCTTTTCGAGGTGGTCCGTTCGGTGAGAAAAAGCGTGGGAGATGATTTTCCCGTTCTACTTCGAATTTCAGCCGAAGAGTATATCAAAAACGGATACACGGTGGATGATGTTCTCACCATTCTTCCCGATTTGATCGGCAGCGGGGTCGACATCGTCCACGCATCCGTAGGCACCCATGGCAGTCCGGCGGGCATCACCAGCGCGCCACCGGAGTTCGATGTGGGGTTCAATGTGTGGCGTGCCGAAAAAATCAAGAAGGCCGGCCCGATCCCCGTCATCGCGGTCGGCCGCTTCAACGATCCGCGCCCGGCCAACGACGTGATTGCCCGGGGAGAGGCGGACCTGGTGGCATTCGGCCGCCAGGCGCTGTGCGATCCCGATTATCTGTTGAAGGCCAGACAAGGGCGGTACGAAGATATCCGACGCTGCATCGCATGCAACCAGGGGTGCATCGAAAGAGAGATGTTCGAGGGGAAATCGGTCCGCTGTGCCATCAACCCGGAAACCGGTATGGAGATCGTCCGTCCCGCAGGTCCGGCGGCGAATCCGCGCAAAGTTTGGATCGTTGGGTCCGGGCCGGCCGGCCTGACGGCCGCATTCGAAGCCAAACGTCTCGGACATGACGTCACCGTTTTCGAAAAAGAGGCCCAAACCGGTGGCAACATCCGTTACGCATGCAAAGCACCGCACAAGGAAATCTATCTGGATTGGATTGAATTTTTGGCGAAACAGGTCAAGGACGCCGGGGTTCCTATACAAATGAAGACCCCGGTGACTGAACCCATGCTGACCGAGGATCGTCCCGATGTGGTCATCGTTGCGACCGGAGGAGAAAAACTCGTGCCCCGAATCGATGGCATGGATCAGCCCCATGTGTTCGATGCCTGGCAAATCCTCGGGGAAACCGTAAACCCCGCAAAAGCCATCCTCGTGGTAGGCGGCGGGTTGATTGGCATGGAGACCGCCTGTTTTGCCGCTGCCCGCGGGAGTGACGTCACCCTCATCGAACAGCTCCCCTCATCTCCGGTGCCGAAATTTACTTCCCATGGCTACAGCTTGCATAAGTACCTGCGCCAAGCCGGCGCGCTGCTGCGTTTCGGCTGCACGCTGAAAAGCATCACCCCCGATGGCGTCGTCATAGAATGTGACGGCCAGGAGGAAAGGCTTTCGAGCTTTGATCAGGTGGTCATCGCAGTGGGCATGAAACCTCGAAACGAGCTGAAAGCATTCCTGGCAGAAAAAAACATCCGCCATGTTGTGGTCGGAGATGCCCTGAAGGTCAGAAGAATCATGGAAGCGACCGAAGAAGGCGCCAGGGCCGCCTGGGAGCTATAGCCGCAGACTGCTATCCAACACATCGCACACAACCGGGCGGGCCATTTGGCCTGCCCGGTTTTTATGTCTTCCCGCCGTCTCGAAAATCGGCTGTTGCTTCCATATCGAGGCGCCGACAACGATAGGGGGCTGATTCAGTTCGTTGCCACCTCATGAATGACGGTCCTCAGGATGGCCATCTCATTGATCGAGGCCCTTCCGAATTCAATGCCGAGCCCATCGGCGTCTCTTCGGACAATTTGCCCTCTGATCTGGCATCCCTTGCCCAGGCTCTGGCTGTAAAAGGATATCTGGATATCCTTGCCCACGGAAAAGGGTCCCTTGGTCGCCAGATAGGCGCCACTCAAGCTGATGTTCCAGATCTCACCCTGGTGGGTCCATTCATCATAGACGAAAGAGGCCGGCAAGGCACATTTGAATCTTCTGTATCTCCGCTTCTCATTTTTCTTTTCAGGACTTTCATCCTTGATTCGCCCGCTTTCGAGCAGCAGACTCATCAGAGGGGCGTCGATGCGTTTAGGCCGTTCGGGCAGATGATATTCGAAGATGATCAGCGGGTTTTCCATACCAAGAATTTCAAAGGCGCCCTCCTTGCCGCAGAGGTCCCCTATTTCGGCATCGATCAACTCCCCCTGGCGGCAGTAAAGATAGCCTTTCCTGCCGCCCGACAACACTTCGATGGTGCAGGTCTTGTCCTCGAGTTCGACCATCTGAAGAAATGCAGGGATGCTGATGCCGCGCAATTGACCGCCGCTCTCGATGTCGAACTCGGTCAATAGCATGTCGAGCAGCAAATTGACATCCACCGGCAATTCGAACTGGACCTTGTATTCAAAGGCTTTGAACAAACTGGCGATCTTGGATTTCCGTTCCGCCATCACGATGAGCTTGGTCGCCTTGTATTGCCTCAACCCTTGATCGAGAAGATCCACCTCCTTGGTGGTGATTTTGGTCCCGGCGATCACGATGTCGACCTTGATCCTCTCCAGCAGGTCGATGGCCTCCAGCACCGTCCCTGCTGCGATGACTTTGAAGAATCCACCGGCACCGCCGAGCAACTTGATCACATTTTCGCGAACATGGGGCCGTTCTTCAATGTAAAGGAGAATTTTCATGTGTGCTTCCACCAAAAAGGTCAATAATATGCCACTCTTCAGCGCTACACGTCCTGCCCCGCGCGAAATCCCTGGTGAATGGCGTCGATGGCCTGGGCCACCCGACGGGCATCACCGACGCTGATACAATCGATCCCTTTTTTGGTGACGACGTCGGCCAAGGCGTTGACCGACTTGGAGCCGATGGCCAGTACCACGCTATCGGCGGTCACCATCTGTCTGCCTTCGGGCCCCTCGATCAGGATGCCCTCGGGTGTGATTTCAACCGCTTTGGTCACGGTCAATTTTTTCAAGCCCGTGCGATCCATCTCCTGAAACATGCACCACTTGGTCGATCGCCCGATATCCTTTCCAATCTTATCGAGCATTTCAATCAACAAGATCTCTTTCGTGCCCTTGATGGCCAACTCGTACAGGGTTTGCGGGTCCTCTGCACGATTGACCAGAAGAAACTTGACGGCATCGCCTGACAAGGTCCCCTTTTCGGCGAGAAACAATGCGGTTTCGACACCCACAGCCCCACCGCCGACCACCACGACCCGCCGGCCGACATAGACCTTGTTCTGCAGGACATCCCAGGCCTGAACCACGTGGGGAAGGTCGGCCCCGGGTATGGGCGGATGGATGGGCTCGGCACCCGTGGCCACGATCACGGCATCCGGTCGTTCGGCGTCGATGAGGGCTTCGTCGACCACCTGCCCGAGACGCACCGTCACCGAACTCACCGCCACCTGCCGGGCCAAATCTTTCGCCAATTCGCCGAATTCATCGCGTCCCGGAGGTGCCGCTGCGAGGTAAAGCTGGCCACCCAGCCGATTGCTGCGCTCGTAGAGAGTCACCTGGTGACCGCGTTCTGCGGCGGCCAGGGCCGCACTCATGCCAGCAGGGCCGCCGCCGACGACCATGATCTTGCGCGGCGTTTTGACCGGGACAGGGCGTGTTTCGGCCTCCCGGCCGGCCCTGGGGTTGCACAGGCACTCTACCGGCTTAAGTTTAAACAGATTATCGAAGCATCCCTGGGCGCAGGCGATGCAATGAATGATCTGGTCCTCTTTTCCGGTACGCGATTTTTCCGGCAGGTAGGGATCCGCAATCAGGCTGCGCCCCATGGCGACCATGTCACACATGCCGTCGCCGATCATGTCCCTGGCCGTATAGGGATCGTTGATGCGATGGCTGGCGATAACCGGCACCGACACCCGCTCTTTGATCCCCCTGGCCAGATAGCCGAAGACGCCCCTGGGCACTTCGGTGATGATTTGCGGGACACGCGCCTCGTGCCATCCAACGTTGATACATAGGGCGTCGACACCGGCGTTCTCCACCAGTGCCTGGGCATAGGCCTGCAGTTCCAGCCGCCCCTGCCCTTTCGGCATGAAATCGTTCCCATTCATCCGGACGATCACCGGGAAATCATCCCCCACTGCCCGGCGAATGGCCTGCATCACCTCTATACCGAAACGCATCCGGTTCTCCAGGTCGCCGCCATATCGATCGTCGCGGGTATTGGTCAGCGGCGAAAGAAATTCACTGATCAGATATCCGGTGCCGCTGAGGATCTCCACGCCGTCATATCCGGCCTGTTTGACGCGCAGTGCGGCCTGGGCGAAGTTGTCGATGACCTGCTCGATCTCTTCAAGCGTCAAGGCCCTGGGCGTCTCCCGGGTCATTCGCGATGCAATGGCCGATGGCGCCACCGGTTGCTTGCCATCCAAAAAGAAAGAAGAATTGTACCGCCCGGCATGGTTGATCTGAACGGCCGCCCGGGCGCCATTCTCCTTGATGGCCGACGCAAGCCGGGCGAGACCCGGTATGAATTCATCTTTGTGGGCACCGATGTTTTGAGTATTTCCGGAGAATTCATCCACCGTGGCATAGCCGACGACAATCATGCCGGCACCGCCCTTTGCCCGCTCGGCATAAAAATCGACCAACTGATCGGTCACTTCGAAATTCACGGCCATGTTCATGTGCATGGCCGGCATATAAATCCTGTTCTTTACTTCAAGATGGTTGATGACAATCGGCTCAAATAACGGATCCCGCATATCTTCCCCCTTTTTTACCTCATGGCTGGCATTGGAAATGGGTACTGCCTTCCCGGTTCGTTTGTATGCCAAATAATTGGAAATCTAAGCTACTGTCAAGTCATTTACCAAAACAAGCGGGCCTCCGTGCGGCGACCGCCGGCACAGCATTCGATCACGGCCCGCAGGCGCTACTTTTGCAGCGACGAAATGGTTTCGTCGACGACCGTCAATACAGGCTTCAGGGTCTCCATCTTCATTCGATGGATAATGTCGCGCGGCTTGTTCAATGCTTTAGCGAAGGCGACCGCCTCTCCGATCAATGTCTCCAGAGTGCAGACACGCGTGATGATGTGCCGCTCCGCACACTCCTGGGCCGTCATGCGTCGCGCGCAATACTGCATCTCTTCCAGCAAGGGGATGGGCATCACCTTTTTCGATATGGCCATGAAGACCGGTCCCAGCGTCATCCCCAAGTCGACCTCGGGCAGCGATATCCAGCCCCGGTCCGCCCGCATGAATCGAAAATCATGGGCAAAAGCCAGAAATGCACCGCCGGCGAAAGCGTGGCCGTTGATGGCGGCAACGGTGGGCATCGGCATGGTGAGCAGGCGTTTGAACAACTTGTACATTTCGCAAAGAAAACGATTCATGGACGTTTCGCCGCCGGTTTGAACCTCCGGCAGCAGCCAATCCAAGTCGATGCCATTGCACCAGATCTTGGCGTGTGCGCTGGTGACGACCAGGGCATTGGCGCCGCTGTGGTCGACAATGTCATCCAATACTTCGCGGAACGCCTGGACCGAATCCAGATTAAAACGGTTCTCACCGTTGTTCATGGTCAATACGGCCACGTTGTCATCCATTTGGTACGCATACATTGTGCTGTGTTCTCCTTTCTTCAGAAGCATTGCGTGCAGAGATGTATTCACTAGAATAGTCCATCAGGTCCGGAAAGAAGAATAGAAAATCCCTTTCCAGATCGTTGTAATTGGCCTGTATGTCCGTGACGGCCCCCAGAAAACGGTCACCGCGCGTAAGACGTCCGGCAATGCGGTCGAGCACAATGGCGATGTTGTCTATGTGCCGGTATCCCCCGAGCCAATCGTAAGCGACCATCCGTTTCAACAGCGGTCGAATCACCTCCATGGATCGCCCTCGTTCGGATGACAGTTGGCCATATACCCTTTGACAAAAAACGGCCAGGGGTTCCCCGCTGTACCGATGCCAATGGCGCGCCAGAAAATGATCATAGCAGACATCGATGATCACGCCTGCAAATCGCCGGCGCCGGGGACTGATCCGGCGCCGACTGGCACGGGTCGTTGCATGGGCATCCGAATAAGCGTCTATCTTTCGATGAAACGCGATTCCATGTCTGATATCCGGCTCAAAACCCTCTATGGCCCTGCCTTTGACAATGTCTCCCAGCAATTGACCGCTCAAGGAGTCGTTGTTCCTGTCGGCCAGAAACAGGTGGGATAGAAAATTCACATCGATTACCCTTGGGGCGAAACGGCAGTCATCTGTCGGGCCGCCATTTTTTTTCTGCATTTCCACATTGTGGAATCCGGGGCCGTGCGCGATATCGTCCCGGTTCCCAGGGAATTTAGATCTTATGGTGCTTATATTGCAACCCTTTTCAGCGCATGAAACTACTTTTGACGTTTAACGCCACAGCCGCTTTGCCGCAGAAGGTGTAATATGGTATGAAGATTGAGAGATCGATCGCCGATCCATGCAACCCACCATCGCGAGGCATGCCATGAAATCCTATAAAATTCATCCCATGGTCATGGGAACCAAACAATTCGACAAGAGCATGATGACCTATCAATATGGCGCCGGAACCCCCTATACGATACCGATCTATAGTTGGTATATCGAGGGCCCGGACCAAATCGTTCTGGTGGATACCGGTGAGATGAATCCCATTCAATCCGAAGATCGCCAGAAGGCCATCAACGGGCGCATTTACACTTTCGAAGAGGGCCTTTCCCGGTGGGGCCTCACCCCTGACGATATCGACATCGTCATCCACACCCACCTGCATAACGACCATTGCGAAAACGACTATAAATGCAGCCGCGCCAAATTTTACGTGCATGAACTGGAATTGCATCAAATTCACAATCCGCACCCCCTGGATTTCCGCTACCTCGAGGACTACATCCTGGATGTGGAGGAGAATGGTCAGATCATCACCGTCGACGACGGCACCCAGATCTGCCCGGGGATTCGCGTCCTGCACACCCCGGCGCACACCCCCGGCGGGCTCTCCGTCGAGATCGAGACGGCACAGGGCAAAGCGGTCATTACCGGTTTCTGCATTATCGATGAAAATTTCAATCCGCCCAAGGAGATCAGGGCGATGGAAATGGAGGTCATCCCTCCTGGAACCCATGTCAATGCCTACGAGGCCTATGACATCCTCATGGATGTCAAGGCCAACGCGGACCTGCTGATCCCGCTGCACGAGCCGCGTTTTGCAGCCATCGACACCATCGGATAGCAGGGCCGGCCTCTGTCCGGATCGGCACTCCCCTTCTTCACCCCCCCTACAACAAGGAGATCTGCTTCATGAGATCCATAAGAGAGGTGCTGGAATCAAAAAGCATCGCTATTTTCGGTGCGTCCCGGGACGCCGCCAAGCCCGGTTCCCTGCTGATCGCCACCCTTCAACAGAACGGTTTTAAAGGGCGCATCGCCGGCATCAATCCCAAAGGAGGAGATTTCCAGGGCGTTGCGCTTTATCGCACCATCGAGGAGGTCCCCTTTGACGTGGACCTGGTTTCAATGATCATTCCACCTGCGGCGGTTCCCGATGCCCTCCGGTCCTGCGCCCGAAAAGGCGTCAAAGGCGTGGTCATTTCCTCGGAGGGTTTCTCAGAATCCGGTGATGCCGGCCGTGCCATCCAGGAAGAAATCCGGACCATCCTGCGGGAAGCCGATATGCGCGGATTTGGCCCCAACACCCTGGGCCTGGTGAACACCGAAACAGGGATGACGACCTCCTATTTTGCCAACCGGAACATGCTGACGCCCGGTTCCGTGGGATTTGCCGCCCAGTCGGGCATCTTCGTGGGCGCCTTGCTGATGCATATGAGCGCATTTCCTGTCTACCGGATTTCCAAAGGACTGGGATTGGGAAACAAGGTGGATGTGGATGAAAGCGACGCCTTGGAATATCTCGCCGATGACGAGCAAACCCGAATCATAGGGATGTACCTGGAAGATATTCACGACGGTCAGCGTTTTTTCGAAGTGGCTCGCCATGCGGTCAGGCGCAAGCCCGTGATCCTGGTCAAGGGTGGAAGAAGTGAAGCGGGGGGCATGGCCACCGCGTCCCACACGGCGAGCATGGCCGTAAACGATGTCGTTCTCGATGGAATTCTGCGTCAGGCCGGTATCTTGCGGGCAAAGACGATAGACCAAATGCTTTCCATGATCATGGGCTTCCAATGGTCGCCCCTTCCTCTGGGCAACCGGATCGCCCTGGTCACCTTCAGCGGGGCGCAGGCCATCATGTCCATTGACCGTGCTTCTGAAGTCGGTTTGGAACTGGCTCGTTTCAGTCCTCAAACCCTGGATCGGATAGGCAGGGTGATCTCCACTGTGCCGAAACGCAAAAACCCTGTGGATACCTACCCGGACATGAACGTCCACGGCTTCGAGAAAACATCGCTTTCAATTCTGGAAGCCCTCTTTGAGGATGACGGCGTGGACGGCATTTTCTTTATCTCCTTCGCTGCCTATGGCGCTGACACGCTTCGGCCGCTGACACGGATGATCAGGGAAAAGGCCAACAAACCCGTCTTTATTTCGTTGTTGGGAGATCCCGGCCAGGAGGATCGCTGCCGATCCTTTCTCATGGAACAAGAAATTCCCTTCTTTAATTACCCCGAAACAGGCATCGAGGTATTCGCCCGTATGTGGCAATACGCGCAGCATTTAAGAGGGTGTAAATGACGCTGGGTAACGAGCGCTTTATGAAGACAAAATTTGGCGCACAAGACAGTTGTCGGGCAACTCGGCCACCTGTGGATGAGCAACAGTGAGACATCGTACCACCCCAAGTAAGCCCGTCAAGGAGCCTCAACAACAGAGTGTCGCCGGGTGCGGAATGGAGCGCAAATGCGGCAAGGGCCTTTAATTGCCAGCGGCGGCGCCAAAATGCCCTAAAAGCTGGAAGATCGAAGCCTTATTCAAAGAACTCAAACGCGATATCG
>DHGT01000081.1:0-4062 GCA_002402905.1 Desulfatitalea sp. UBA4791
GACAAATCTATTTGTTGCTAACAGCAGGGCGTTTCATATTTGCGACGATAGGGTATGCGCTGGGAATCGGTTTTCCCCGATTCAAACATGGTTTGCTCGGCCATGGGTCGCAATTTATCATGGCACGGGCTGTGCTTAAACACATGAGAACATGAGACCTATATGCCACTCAACGCTCCGGTTGCGCCGGGTTTTATAGAAATGAATGGAAAGCCATCTGAATGAATACATCTCTGGATTGTTTGGTCTGTTTTCTTCGACAGGCTCTTGATGCGGCCCGGATGATTTCAAGCGATGTCATGGTGCAAGAGCAGATCATGCGCGAGGTGATGGCATGGACCGCCCGCATGGATTTGGGGGCGCCACCGCCGGTGGTCGGGCAGCGGATCCACCGGCGGCTGCGGGAATTGACCGGCGTAAAAGACCCCTACCAGGCGGTCAAGGATCAGGGCAATCGAATGGCGCTGGCGTTGCTGCCGGATCTCGAGGCATCGGTCGCAAAGGCCCGGGACCCCCTGGACATGGCCCTTCGCCTGGCCTTGGCCGGCAATGTCATCGATATGGGAGTGAACAGCAGCGTCAGCCCGGCCGACCTGTCGGCGGCGGTTGGGCAGGCCATGACCGCGTCGATTCAGGGGCCCTTGGAAGAATTCAGGAAGACGGCTGCCGAGGCCCACACGATTCTTTATCTGGCCGACAACGCGGGGGAGATTGTCTTCGATCGCCTGTTGATCGCCCAGTTGGGTCCTGAAAGAATGACGGTGGCCGTGCGAGGCGGCCCTGTCATCAACGATGCGACGCTTGCCGACGCAGAGGCGGCCGGTCTCGATCAGATGGTCCGCGTGATCGACAACGGATCGGATGCGCCGGGTACGCTCCTGCACGATTGCAGTGAAACGTTTCGGCGCCACTTTGAATCAGCGGATTTGATCGTTGCCAAGGGGCAGGGCAATTTCGAGACCTTGAGCCGGGAGGCCCACACCCTCTTTTTCCTGTTCAAGGTAAAGTGCCCCGTCATCGCGTCCCACGTGGGGTTTCCCGTGGGCACACATGTGCTGACAACCCCCAGGACCGAATCCCGTCCAACGGCGACTCAAGAGAAAGGTGGTGCATGATGCCGGCTTACCACTATGCTTATGGCCCGGTTCCCTCCCGGCGGCTGGGACGAAGCCTGGGGATCAACAACATCCCCGCCAAGACTTGCAGTTATGCTTGTATCTACTGCCAGGTAGGGGTCACCAGCCGGATGCAGATCGAGCGTCAAGCCTTTTTCAAACCCGACGACATCTTTCGGGAAGTTCAAGAAAAGGTGTCCCATGCCGTGGCGGTCTCCGAGAAGATCGATTATCTCGCCTTTGTCCCGGACGGCGAGCCGAGTCTGGACGAGGCGCTGGGAAAGACCATCGACCTGCTCAGGCCTTTGGGAATCTCCATCGGTGTCATCACCAACAGCTCGCTTCTCTGGCGCGACGACGTGCGCCGGGATCTGGCCAAGGCCGATTGGGTGTCGATGAAAGTCGATGCCGTGGAAGAGAAGATCTGGCGGCGGATCGATCGTCCCCACAAGGCGTTGCGTCTTTCGGACATTCTCGACGGCATGCAGACCTTTGCGGCCAATTTTGCCGGCAAGCTGGTGACCGAGACCATGCTGGTACATGGCGTCAACGATCACGACGAAAGCCTGGCGGGCATCGCCGGTTTTCTCAAGCGCCTGCAGCCCTGGACCGCCTACCTGGGGGTACCGACGCGGCCTCCGGCGGTCGATTGGGTTCGCGGACCGGACGAGGAGACCCTCCATCGCGCCTACCGTATGTTTGCGGAAAGCGTCAAATGGGCCGAGTACCTGATCGGTTATGAGGGCAACGCTTTCGCTTTCAGCGGTGATGTCGAAAAAGACCTCCTGAGCATTACCGCCGTCCATCCGATGCGGGAAGAGGCGGTGCGGCGCCTTTTATCGAGGGCGGAAGCTTCCTGGGACATCGTCGATAAAATGATCGCAAGAGGCGATCTGATGGAGACGCTCTACCAGGGCCATCGATTCTACGTCAGAAAATTCGGCACCCGTGCCAACGATCATCAGTAACAGACGAGGCGGGGNNATTTATCGGATCTGGCCCACGGCGGTGATGGTCGGCGGCACGGGCAGCTCGTGCTTGCCGGTTCTGTTGAGCAACAGCCGGACGGTCAAGGTCGAGACGATGTTGGCGATGCACAGGCCCATGGCGCCGATGAGATTGCCCGGTACCGCCGCCCACAGGGCCGCGGCGCCAACCGCCATGATGGTCAGGAGATAGGCGCCCTGGGCGACGATGATGATCTTGGGCTTGCGCGCGAATCCAGCCAGCCCCTCCCCCTGGGCGCGCAGGGCCACGCAGAGCGGAAACAGGGCCAGGCCGTATGCGGCCGTGCGAACGATGGACAGGTCGGCCGGATCGAGTTTCTGCAGGTCGACATAGTACCACTGCGCCAGGCCGGGCAGGGTGAAGATCAACGGCATCAGCCCGAGGAACAGGCCGGCCCCCAAGGCAAACGGCAGGGTGCGGCGGTCCTTGCCGTCGGCCGGATGAAAACTGAGCACCACCTCTTGCAGGCGCGTGGCCCCGAAAGCGGCCGGTGCGGCCAGGCCGAGGGCCAGATAGTAGACCGGCAGCATGCGCTCAGGTTCGGCGGCGCGTGCGATGAAAGCGCCCACCAGGATGGCCGAGACGGTCAAGAGGTAGCCGCTGATGGAGAGGGGTAAATTGAACAAGAACAGCGTCCGTTTGGTCGGCGGCTTTTCGTCCGACGATCGGAGCTGTTTTATGAATGGNNGCGGCCAGAACGGCCGAGGCCGCCACCTCCAGGGCCACCGGCAGGGTGAGGCACACCACGGCCCAGATCGGGCCCACCGCCCCCCAGCGGCAGAAGAGCGGCGCCAGCAAGGCCGTTATGGCAATGCGCATGATCGTCGCCGAGCTGGCCCGTATCGATGCCAGCCCGTTGTACATGCTCACCTGATAGGGGATCCGCATAAAGAAGAGAAACTGCAGCGGCACACTGGCCAGCAGGGTGACATGGGCCGGATGCGCGATGGTNNGCGGCAGGCACAGCGCCGATTGCAGTATCACCACCACCCACCCCAGGCGCAGGGTAATGCCTCGAAATTGCATAAATCCTTCTCGGTCCTTGCCAAACACCAGGCCCGTGGCCACCAGCCCGAAGCCCAGGGTGCCCAGGAGAAACATGAGGGTGTTGGATTGGGCCAGCCCGGCCAGGTTCAATGGGCCGCCTTCGGAACGGGAGGCCACCATGGCGACCAGGGGATAGGTCAACCCTTGTGAGGCGGATTGCAGGGCCAGCGGCCAGAAGAAGCGATTCAGGCGGCCGAATGTCGGCGCGATGGTGGTAGCTGAGGTGCTCATTTGATCTTGGCATCGATCCGGTTAAATGGTTTTATCGATTGGTCGACGGGAAGGTATAACAGAGCGGAGCGTGGGTCAATTCAAGGATTTGTGATTGGACGCTTAATTTTCAAGCCCTCGACAGGACGATCCAGTTTCGCTATGGTGCGCCGATGCTTCTGTTTTTTATTTCGATGTCACGCGTGAGGTTTGCCGTTGATGGAATCCATGTCATTTGAAGAATTGACGCCCAACTTTAAACGGGCTCTGATGGAAAAGGCCCGGACGGTCAATCCCTACTGGCATCTGTTGGGCATGACCCTGGCCGATGTCAAAAAGGGATGGGCTCTCGTTCGGTTGCCCTTCGAAAAGAAATTGACCCACGCCGACGGCATCGCCCACGGCGGCGCCATTTTTTCAGCCGCCGATGCGGCCGTGGCCATGGCCTTGATCGGGTTGATCGAACGCGACGAGACCATGGTGACCATAGAGATGAAGCTCAATTATCTCAGGCCGTTTGTACAAGGTGCGCTCCAGGCCGAAGCCCGGATCGTCCAGAAGGGCACCAGGACCGCACTGGGCGAGGTGGATGTGACCACCGAAATCGGCGAGCGTATTGCCAAGGGGTTGGCCACCTACATGATCATTCCCAAACGGTGACGGCGCCGTAAGAAGCCCAATA
>DHGT01000081.1:4085-4262 GCA_002402905.1 Desulfatitalea sp. UBA4791
TTGAACTTCTTACGGCGCCGTCCAATTTACGGCGTAATTCGACGAGCAATTCAAACTGAATGTGGTTCACCTTCAAGGACATGCATGACAGAAGGCGTTTGAAAAAAATATTCGCATGCCAATCGACATGGCAGGCGTGCGTGGAGCAGGTGGCCCTGGCCACCTGCTCCACGCACG
>DHGT01000068.1 GCA_002402905.1 Desulfatitalea sp. UBA4791
CCGGCGCCATGGAAAGGATGACGTGGGGATCGCGCAGATAGAGCGTGATATCCCGGTGACCGGGCGCCTCCTTGATCATGGTGTCGAACAGGGCCTGATTGCTGTCGAAGGTGTGCCCGAAGATCAAGCGCCCCCATCCCATCTCGATGCTGGCGTTGGCTTTGAGCCGGCGAAAGGCCGGCTTGTTGGGCTTTTCCCAGTTGCGCAAGGTCGGCGTGTGCCTGCGATCCATTCGTTCGCGATGACCGCCGCTCTTCTTTTGCCGTTTCTCCATGGGACCTCCCCGCTGCGCTCCATTTCGGGTTACAGGTGATGCCGGGCCAACCACCGTTCGAGCAAGGCGATTTGCCACAGTTTGGACCCATTGAGCGGCGTCAAGTGGGCTTCGGGTCCGCCAGCAATGCTTCTACGTAGTCTGTGTTGAACAATTTCCGCTCCCGGACGGCGCGGCTGGTCACAGTCTCACGCACCAATTCGAGATAATCGCCTTGCAGGTATTTCAACGCCGGTACCGGAAAATAGCCCTTGGGTCGATCGATCACCTCGGCGGGAATCAGCTTGCGGGCCACCTCCTTGAGGATGTATTTGCCGCCCTGCCGCACCTTCAGCTCCGGCGGAATACGGGCCGCCAGCTCTACCAGTTCGTGGTCGAGAAACGGAACGCGCGCCTCCAGCCCCCAGGCCATGGTCATGTTGTCCACCCGCATGACCGGATCGTCGACCGGCATGATGGTGGTGTCGAGCTTGAGGGCCCGGTCGATGGCCGCCATGTCCGACTGGGCGCCGAACATGTCGGCCACGAATGCACGGCTCCAGTCCCGATCGACCCACTCGGACCGCACCACCCTCCGGTACTCGGCGAAATCACGATCCATGAACACCTTGGAATAATCGGCCACCGGATCCGTACTCGCCATCAGGGGGGGATACCAATGATACCCGGCAAACACCTCGTCCGCCCCCTGGCCGCTCTGGACAACCTTGACATGTTTGGCCACCTCGCGGCTCAACAGATAAAAGCCGATGCAATCATGGCTCACCATGGGCTCGCTCATGGCGTCGATACAGGCGTCCAGGGTGCCGAGCAATTCGTCCGAGGCGGCCCGGATCTGATGATGGCGGGTGCCGAAATGGGCGGCGATCAAATCCGAATAGCGAAACTCGTCGCCCGCCTCTCCACCGACCGACTCAAAACCGATCGAGAAGGTGTTCAACTCGTGCTGTCCGGCTTCGGCCAGCAGAGCGACCAGCAGACTGGAATCCAGCCCGCCGGAGAGCAGCAGCCCCACCGGCACGTCGGCGGTCAAGCGACGCTCGACCGATTGCCGCAACGCCTCCAGCAGCAATGCTTCCCACTCTTCCTGGACATACTTTTCTTCTGATGTGCTTCTGCCAAAAGAGAGTTCCCAATAGACCCGGGTTCGCTGGGAACCGTCGGGTGCCACGGTCAGTGTGGTGGCCGGAGGCAATTTGCGCACCCCCTGGATGAGGGTATGGGGCGCGGGCACGACGGCATGAAACGACAGGTAATGGTTGAGCGCCACGGGATCGATCCGGGTGTCCACCGACGGTTGGGTCAACAGGGCGGGCAGGGTCGAAGCAAAACAAAAACGCTTGTGCTGTTCGTTTTCGGCCAGGTAGTAAAGCGGCTTGATACCCAACCGGTCCCGGGCCAGAAAAAGCCTGCCGCTGTCCCGTTCGAGAATGCAGAAGGCGAACATGCCGTTCATGCGTTCGACACAGGCCTCTCCCAGGCATGATAGGCCTTGAGGATCACCTCCGTATCCCCGTTGGAAAAAAAACGATATCCTTTCTGTGTCAGCTCCTCGCGCAACTCCTTGTAGTTGTATATCGCGCCATTGTAAACGATGGCAAGGCCCAGAAAGGCATCCCCATGGGCTGATGCGCCTGTTCCGTCAGATCGATAATCTTGAGACGTCGATGCCCCAACCCGGTTCGGGCATGGCAATACACACCGGCCGAATCCGGGCCCCGCGACGACAAACTGTCGAGCATCGGTTCCAGATCGCCAACAGGTACGTTGCCACCATCAAATACTACGATACCGCATATGCCACACATAATTCTTCTTTCTGTTAAAATTCGACTAACGACCTTGTCCGTAAACCCACGATTGTAGAAGAACGGTAAAAGGCTTTTGATCATGAAATCGAAAGGAAGCATATCATGGGAGAAAAACCTCGGCCTGCCCATAGTCATACCGACAAAATGTAAAAAATGCAAATCGCCCGATCCAATGACAGAAGAAAATCGCGCAAATGTGAGCATGCCGCGGGAGAGCGTGAAGATGATGAAGCAGATATGCAGATCGAGTCCGGATGATGGAAGAAGGCCTGGTCAACGGCCGGTTTAAAAAAGGAAGTAATACCAGGATCGACCCTTATCCGGCCTGCCCCGTGACGGCCTGGACGAAGGCGAGCACCCTGGCCGTATCTTTTCGGCCGACCGGGTTTTCGACGCCGCTGATCACGTCCACACCATATGGCTGCACGGCGACGGCCCGGTTGACGTTGCCGGCATTCAGACCGCCGGCCAGGATGGCGTTAGCGGTACTCACGTTGAAGGTGGTCGACCCATCGCCTGTGCCGCAGGTATCGGTCAGATCCGACGTGAGCGAGACGTGGATCGGCACGCAATTGTTGCGCATGGAATAGGCGATGTAAGCCATTTCCTTGATGCTGGGGCCTTTGCTGAGCAGGGCCACCAGAAAACCGGCGATCTGCACATCGGACAGGTGACCGGCGTTTGGCCTTCTGTTCTCAACGCTAATTCGCATACGGGTCCGATCAGGTCAAGATGAGACTTTTGCGCGGCACGCTTGCCAGGGCCGGGCTGGCGTCGGCCCGGTCAAATCCTTCGTCGATGGCCTTGACGCGCATGTCGTGCAATTCACGGAAATGGGGATGGGTAAAGATGAAAAACTCTTCGTTCTGCAGGGCTTCCAGCACCCGGTCCGCGGCGATCTCGGTAT
>DHGT01000165.1:0-2191 GCA_002402905.1 Desulfatitalea sp. UBA4791
GGCCGGGTTGGGTTTGCTCATGTCGTCCAGCGGCGGCCAACCGCCGTCGGGGACGTCTCCCAGCCATTTGGTGCCGTCCCAGCGGACGACCCAGCGTTTGTCGTTCCAAGGATTGCCCTTCAGGTCCACCGAGGCGCGGTTGTAGATGATACGACGGTTGACCGG
This sequence comes from Desulfatitalea sp. UBA4791, assembly GCA_002402905.1. Lineage (GTDB taxonomy): Bacteria > Desulfobacterota > Desulfobacteria > Desulfobacterales > Desulfosarcinaceae > Desulfatitalea. The sequence continues at coordinate 166 of DHGT01000165.1, forward strand.
CCAGGACCAGGCGAATTCGGGATAGAGGCCGATGCCGTTTTCCGCGTCCTTCTGACCGCGACGGGCAGCCATGTTGCCCTTTTCGGTATAGCTGGCGCAGTAGAGCCAGTTGCCCGAACTGGTGCTGCCGTCGGCTTGCAGGAAAAGAAAACTGGGTACCAGGGTGCCCTTCTTGTAGACCGTGTTGTTGACGGTCACGTCTTCCAGGAAATAGCCATTGATCTCCTTGGCCACCTTGTGGGCATCGAACTCGCCGTCGGTTTCGTAGTCCCATTTGAGGTTGAGGATCGGATCGGGGAATTTGCCCCCCGAAGCATAGGCTTGTTTGAGACGGTGGCCCAGCGCCATGATGATATCGCCGTCGGGCCTGCTGTTGCCCATGGGTTTGGGGCCCCGGTAGCGCCACTGCATCCAGCGTCCGCTGTTGGTGATGCTGCCCTCCTTTTCCACCGAAACGGCGGCCGGCAGCATGAACACTTCGGTCTTGATCTTGGCGGGATCCATGCCCGGACCTTTCCAGAACGACCCGGTTTCATTGTCGAAGATATTGACGTTGACCAGCCAGTCCAGCTTGGTGAGGCTCTCGCGGGTCTTGTTGGAATTGGCGCCGCTGCAAGCCGGGTTCATGCCCCAGGCAAACAGGCCTTTGATCTGGTCCTTGTACATGGCATCGAATAGGTCGAGCCAGGAATAGGAGACCCCTTTTTCCAGTTTGGGCATCCATCCGAAGCCGAAATCGTTCGCCTTGACCGCCTTGTCGCCGAAGTAGGCCTTGAGCAGGCTGACCGCATATTTGGGGTAGTTCTGCCACCAGTTGGCCGAGAGGGGATCCTTGCTGACGGGCGTGGCGCGATCCAGGTAGGCTTGCAGGGTCGCATCCGCGGCGGCCGGCGTCTGCAGGTATCCCGGCAGAATGTGAAAGAGCAGCGCATGATCGGTCGAGCCTTGCACATTGGACTCGCCGCGCAGGGCGTTGACGCCGCCCCCGGCCACCCCCATGTTGCCCAGCAGCAGTTGGATGATCGACATGGTGCGGATGATCTGTGTGCCGACCGTGTGTTGGGTCCAGCCCATGGCATACATGATGGTGCCGGCCTTGCCGGTGGCTCCGGTGGCCGCGTAGGTCTGGTAGACCTCGAGCAGGTCCGCCTTGGGCGTGCCGGTGATTTTGGACACGGTGTCCATGTCGTAGCGGCTGAAGTGCTTTTTCAGCAACTGGAAGACACAGCGTTCATGTTTGAGCGTGCGATCCATCTTGGGAACGCCCTGGTCGTCCATTTCAAAGGCCCATGTGCTCTTGTCATAGCTGCCCAGGGCCGCGTCCTTTTTCTGATCGCTCTTTTTATAGCCGCTGAACAATCCGTCTTTGAAGCCATAGGCTTTGCCCACGATGAACGCCGCATTGGTGTAAGCGGTGACATAGGCTTCGTCGAAGAGTTTTTTCTCCAGGATGTATTTGATCATGCCGCCCAGAAAGGCGATGTCAGTGCCGGATCTCAGGGAGGCATAGATGTCGGCCCGGGAGGAGGTCCTCGTAAACCTGGGGTCCACATTGATCAGTTTGGCACCGTTGCTCTGGGCTTCGGTGACATACTTGAAAGAGACGGGGTGGTTTTCGGCAGCGTTGCTGCCCATGATTAAAATGCAATCACTGTTTTTGAGGTCGATCCAGTGATTGGTCATCGCGCCGCGTCCGAACGACTCTGCCAGAGCCGNNNNTAGATCCAGCACTCCTCGTTGTCCAGGGCCGCACTGCCCACAGAGGCGATGGCGGTGGTGTGATTGAGAGTTTGTCCCTGGGCATTCTGGGTGATGAAGGATGCATCGCGGGTCGCCTTGACGCGCTGGGCGATGGCATCCAGCGCCCAGTCCCAGGAGACCTCCTGCCATCTATCGCTGTTGGGGGCGCGATAGAGCGGTTGGATCAGCCGCTTTTCGTTTTCCACCAGTTGGCGCAAGTTGGCCCCCTTGCTGCAAAGGGACCCACGACTGATCACATGCTCCGGATCGCCTTCGATGTTGATGA
>DHGT01000165.1:2226-8581 GCA_002402905.1 Desulfatitalea sp. UBA4791
GGGTTTTGAGCAGGCTGGCATGAGCCTTGACCGGCCCCAGATCAAAACCGAACCGGCTGACGGCCACCCCTGCTGCGGTGACACCTGAAATTTGAATAAACTGCCTTCGGTCAAGCTTCATGGACGGCACCTCCTTGAATGGTTAAACACTACGTGGCACAAACATCTCTGCGCAAGGAACGATGCGGCCTCTGCACAGAGAGGCGCGGCAGGAAAGAATGGTGGACATAGCTTCCATACCAACTGGAAGTTACGGAAAGGTTACGGATCGGGTTAATCTTGAAGGTTTTACGATTAAAAGAGATCAATTNNACCTTAATTTGCGCTGTAGTGTTAGGGGAAATGCCGTTTTTTTGCTTGATTATTCCCGGCAACGGCATTGAGATAAAAGCAACAAACCATAAAGAAAGGGGGGAGTATGCTTAAAAAGGTATTGGCTTGGGTGGTGTTGGGTTTCGTCATAGTCGTCCCGATGGGTCAGGCAGCGTCTGACGTGATTTCTCCTCCGAACCCGTTACCGTTCTTTGAATTATCCACCCCCCAGGACCCGGCCAGGCTCGCCTATCTGGGGGTGGATGCAAAAAAAACCAAATTTTTCGTCGGTGTTAAACGGGGTGCCGACGGTCAAGCCATCGTATTTTTTACGCACTTGGGGGTTTTTGAATCGGTCGAGGGCTTTTTGGCGGAAATCATCGCGGCCAGCGGAATGAAAGGAGGAAAATAGTGATGAAGCGTCTGTCTCTTTCTCTTGTTCTGCTGCTCTTGTTTTTCTGGGGTGCGGCGTTGGCGCAGTCGACGGCCTACAAGGAGAAGATTTTTGACCCCGGTCCACTCAAGAGCATCGACAGCCGCCTGAAGGTAAAGGTCGGTCAGATCGCACCGGACTTCACCTTGCCGGCCATCGACGGCCGCACGATTCGCCTGAGCGATTATCAAGGCCAAAAGAATGTCGTGCTTTCCTTCGTACCGGCTGCCTGGACACCGGTCTGTTCGGATCAATGGCCGGGATACCACCTGGCGCGCGGCTTGTTTGATGACCATGACGCCGTCGTTTTAGGGATCAGCACCGACAATACGCCCAGTCAATTCGCCTGGGTCCGGCAAATGGGGGATTTGTGGTTTCCGGTGCTGTCCGATTTCTGGCCCCATGGCGCTGTGGCCGATCAATACGGCCTGCTGCGCGGCGACGGCATGACCGAACGGGCACTCGTCTTTATCGACAAGAAGGGAATCATCACCTACACGCACGTCAACGATATCAATACCCGCCCCAAGCTGGACCTGATCGCCGCCCAATTGGCCGCCATGAACAAGTGAGCCGAGCCGCTTAGGCGTCGACCGGGCCATTTTTGATCAGGGCGAGCATCTCGCTGTCCGGCTCCATGCCCAATTCCATCTTCAAGGCGGATCGGAACTGCTCGAACACATCTCTGGCGTCTTTGTGGCGCCCCAGGCGGGTGTAGAGCATGATCAACTCCCGGATGACCCTTTCTTGGAACGGGTCCATCTGGATGGCGGTCCGGCAACAATCGGCGGCCGCCTCCAGTTGGCCCTCGTCGCGGTACACTGTGCTGACTGTCAGAACCGTTTCGAAATAGGTGTCCCTCAGCGCCCATCTTTTCATCTCCATCCAGGGGGCATAGGGCTCTTCGGGCATGAAATCGCCCTGGTAGAGGGCCATGAGGTGACGGCCGAGGGACGGGATCTGCTCCACCGTTCCGTCGGCCAGATGACGCTTAATCTCTTTGCAGCAGACGAGAAACTCTTCCAGATCCACTCGGCATCGCGACTTGTCCAGGGAGATCAGGTTGTCTTTGAGTTGGACGAAAGCTGAACTCTGGTGGCTGTTCAGGTCTGGCTCAAGGGTTTTGCGCAGCCGATGCAGCGTGACCTTGAAATTTTGTCGGGCGGAGGAAGGGGAGCTTTCGGGCCAGAGGTTGTCCATGATGATGTCCCTGGGGATCTCACGCAATCCATGGACGAGCAGGGCCTTGAACAACAACTTGGGGCGATTGCCGCCCCACTGGCGTTCGGTGATGGGCTGCCGGCCGTCGCGCAGCACCGCGAAGCCGCCGAAGGTGCGGATGTCCAGCCAACCCGGTGGCGCTTGGGGCCGGTCGTCAGCGGCAATGAGCTCTGCGACGGTGGTATGAAGGCCTTCTTGGTTGACCTCGGTGCGCTCCTGGCTCGGCGTCCTCGATGGCGACGGCCCGCCCAGGGTTTCATAGGTTCGATCCGCCATCACACAAACCGCTTCTCGGTCACCGGGACTCAGGACGACAAAGGGCAAGATCCGTTCCCCGGCCGCCATGTTGAACCCCTGATCCAGATGGAGCTGAACAGCCTGCAGATGGTTGGCCCGATGTTGGGCCAGCGCCAACATCAGGTGGGTTTCGGCCAGGCCCGGGGCGTTGGCCGTGGCTTCGAAATAGCCCCTGGCGCGATTCAGCATCATCAGGGCCTGGGAATGGTCGCCCAGATGGAGGGCAGCCATGGCCCGCAATTGCCGGGTTTGCATGGCCGGCAGGATATCGACGCCTGTCGCCTCCATCATCTTAAGAGCGCGGTCGGCTGCGGCGGCTGATGGGGAATAATTCCCGCAATGGTATTCCACCAGAGCGTTCAATCGATGGGCGAGAGCCTTGAAGTGCGTGCTGCCGGACAGTACCGCCACATCCAGAAGATGGAGGGCCGTCAACCGGGCCGGGGTCCAGGCCTTCCGGGTGGTCTGGATCATGCCGGCGGCTTCCACAAAGCGCGGATAGAGAAAGACGAGACCGTTGGCCTCGATGTCGTTGCGCACCGATGGCAGAACCCTCTCCGCGCCGTTCAGATCGCCCTGGCGTCGATCCATATCCACGGTGGCCAGGCGCTTGAGGATATCGTAGGTCAAGGCGGGCAGGCATTCGGATAGCGATTCGGATTCGGGCACGGCCTTGGCCAGCCGAGCCCGGGCCTGGTCGAATCGGCCCTCATCGATCAAGCCCAGGCTGAATATGATGCTGGCTTGGGCGATCAATCCGGCGTTGCCCATCTTGCCGGCCAGCAGCGATGCATTGCGGGCAGCGGACATTCCCCTGGCCAGATCCAGGCCGCCGGCGATATATCCAAAAGCGATCTGCAGCCAGAGGAGCAACTTGGCCCAGGCATGATAGGGCACCTCGCCTTGCACGGAGAGCAGCGCTTCCCCCCTGCGGATCCAGGAGAGGATATCATCGGGTGCGCGTCCTTGAAAAACTAGCGCCTCTATGGAAAAGGCCGCGGTCAACATGGACCCGCGCATGTCCTTTTGAGCTTGAAACGTCTCCCAAACCGCGCGGTAATCCGCCACGGATCTGGCCTGGCCTTTGAGGCGGCGCGCCAGCGTGAGGAGCAGAAAGAGCCAGGGGTCGGATTGGATCTGTTGCGGGGGGAGTTGGGTCAGCCAGGACTCGAGTCGGGCCAGCCGTCCTTCGATGATCATGTCGATGCCGGCCCCCTTGATCGCCTCGGCGGCGCTTTGGGGATTGCCCGATTTGAGGTACCAGGGGATGGCCGCCTTGAGCTCACCCTGGGTGTCGTAAGCCAGTCCCAGGTCATGGTAGTATCTCTGTCGCTCTTCGGGCGTGAGATCCATGGCCATCCGGGTGTGCAAATAGTCCCGGAACAGGGGGGTGAAGCGATAGCGGAGGGGGGCGTCCTGACCATGACCTACAATTTGAAGAAATCCCGAATTTTCGGAAAAATGACGGATCAGGGTCGGTCCGGCAGCCATTTCCGGCATCTTTCGGAGCAGTTCGGGATCGATGAGGTCCGGCAAAGAGAGTTGCAACAGGAGGCGTCTCTGATGATCGGAGATCCGGCCGAACACCTCGGCATCGAAAAACGGCGCGGCGTCCACGGAAAGCTTCTCCCGGAGAAATTCCAGGGAACCGTCGCCCGGCATCTGGGACCGTTGCGCCAGGGCGCGGGTTATCAGTGCCAAGGCGCCAGCCCAGCCATCGGTCAGACGGTGCAGTCGGTCGATCCAATTCGGATCCGGTTCGAGTCCATGGAGGTGCCGGAAGTATTGGTCTGTCTCGGCCGGTGTGAAGGCCAAATCCTCGTTGTTCAACGCCCATCGACCAGCGACCATGCATTCTCCGAGGGCCGAGAAAGCTTCTGTCCGCCGAGACAGGAGCCACAAGCGCCAGCGGCCTGCGCTCCGGCGGCACAACTCATTGATCTGATCGTAGGCCGGTGAACCGTTTGCCAGACGGTCGAGGCCGTCGATGACGATTTCCAGCCCTTCGAGCAGTTCGTCATCGACGCGTTCCAGCGCTTGCTGCGGAGGGGGCGCGTGGGGCCTGAGCGCTGCGGGCGAGACATGGGCCAATGCGTTAAGACACTGCGTGGCGAAGGCCTCGGCAGCGTTACGGCCCTCTTCGAGATTGATCCATACGATGTTGGCCTTTTGCGACTTGAGAAAATCGGCGACCAGGCTTGTTTTGCCCTGGGCTGCTTGACCCTGAATAAAAATAGGACCCGTTGCCGGCTGAGACCGCAACCCTTCCAACAGGCGGGGTCTGGGGACCAGGCAAGGCCATCGCAATGGGTTGATGGTGGCCAGGCAGACAGATATGGGTTGCATGGTTGTCATCCGGCTCTGCCGGAAAGGTTCATCCGTACGTTAGGCATCAAAAAAATCGATTTAATTCTAACAGATCCCTGTTGGCCTGAAAACATCCAATTGTGGACTATCGCCCGCCCCTTGAACATTCATCTGAACATATTACGACAAAAATACTGATTTGATCGCTTGAAATGGTGTATGCTGGATGCCAATCGCCCAGGGGCCCGTCGGTCGCGTATATCGGCCTATTTTTGCTGTGGCCGCCGGTTTGCCCCCCTGGAAAAGGATGCTGAACGCCATGGAAGAAAAACTGCCCACCGTGCTGGTCGTCGATGATGAACGTGCCACGCTCACCATGTTCAATCTTTTCCTTACGGCCTTTGGATACAACGTGCTGCTGGCGGAAAACGGCCGATCGGCATTGGATATGTTTGAACAAGAAGTCCCGTCCATCGTCTTCACCGACCTCAAGATGCCTGAGATGGATGGTTTTCAAGTCCTCAAACAGATCAAGCACCTGTCACCGCAGACCGAGGTGATCGTCATTACCGGTCATGGCGATATGGATCTCGCCATTCAGGCGCTGAACCTGGACGCCACCGATTTTATCAATAAGCCGATCAAGCGCAGCGCCCTGGAATCTGCGCTGCGGCGCGCACTCGACCGGTTGAAAAATCCGCTTTCCATGGGCTGCCGCTTGTCCGTAGACGTTGAAGAAGGTCGTGCCCGCATCCTTATACAGGGAACCTTGCGACGGGAAAACCGCGAAGATCTCAACTCTTGTTGCCAACACGCCTTGCGGGAGGCCTCGCGAGGGGTCTTGTTCGTATTTGCGGACAATGCCGCCGTCAATGGGACCGGGATCGCAGAGTTGATCAACCATCTGGCGATCATCAACCGGGAAAAACTGCCCGTGGCGATCGTCGGATTGTCCGAAAACTTCAAGGCGATTTTCGAGATGGTGGGTGTGATGCGTTTTGCCACGCTTCACGATGTCGAGGCCGATGCCGTGCGATGCCTGACCGGCTTTTGAAAGCCGGAAAAGGGCCCGTCCAGCATTTATGGATGGGTGCTAAAACAGATCGGCGATCAGATCGGCCAAGGTCTCCTGCAGGCGGTCATCGTCGGTCAGCGGCAGGCAAACGGCCGTTTGGCAGGCCTGGGCCGGCGGGATACCCCGTCGGATCAGCTGGGCGGCATAGATCAGCAGACGCGTGCTGGCACCTTCGGTCAACCCCTGTTCCCGGACATTGCGGATCTTGCCGGCCAGGTCGACCAGGCGTTCGGCCATTTCCGGTGCGATGCCGCCCTCGGTGGCCACGATGCCGGCCTCCTGTTCCGCAGGCGGATAGTCGAACTGGATGCCCACGAACCGCTGGCGCGTGCTTTGCTTGAGATCTTTGAGCACGGATTGGTAACCCGGATTGTACGAGATCACCAGCATGAAGTCTTCGTGGGCATGGAGCACCTCGCCCTTTTTGTCGATGCTGAGCATACGGCGGTCGTCGGTCAGCGGATGGATCACGACCGTGGTGTCCTTGCGTGCCTCGACGATTTCATCGAGGTAGCAGATGGCCCCCATGCGAACGGCGCGGGTCAGCGGGCCGTCCACCCAGATGGTCTCATCGCGTTGCAGCAGGTAGCGCCCCAGCAGGTCGGACGCGAATAGATCTTCGTGACAGGCCACTGTGATCAGCGGCCGTTTGAGGCGCCAGGCCATGTGCTGCACGAAGCGGGTTTTGCCGCAGCCGGTGGGGCCCTTGA
>DHGT01000164.1 GCA_002402905.1 Desulfatitalea sp. UBA4791
AGGTGCTCAGCATCATGGCCTCCCTGTACGAACGGCTGACGCGTCAGGTCTTGCAGCTTTGCGAAGACCGGTTGCAGCGGGAAGGCTGGGGGGCGCCGCCGGTGGATTATTGCTGGATCAACATGGGCAGCGCCGCCCGCCGCGAACAGGTGTTCCGCACGGATCAGGACAACGCCTTGATCTACGATACGCCCCCGCCGGAAAAGGCCGAAGCGGCCGCCGGCTATTTCGCGCGGCTGGCCGAAACGGCCGTCGAGGCCTTGGCCGCCTGCGGCTTCGCACTCTGTCCGGGCGGTGTCATGGCCAGCCATGCCCAGTGGCGCCGTTCTGTGGCCGATTGGCTTCGGGCGGTGGATGGCTGGGTGGCCTCACCCGCCCCGGAAGACACCCGTGTATTGACGATTCTGCTCGATTTCCAGGTCGTCTGGGGCCGCGAGGACCTCGGGAACAGGGTGCGTGATCGCATCTTCGCCGCCTTCGAGGCGTCCGGCAGCGCCAGCCACCTGCTGGTCAGAGACGATCGCCAGTCCGCTGCGCCCGTGTCGTTTCTCGGGACGATCGCCACCGAAAAGCGAGGCCCCCACAAAAACCGGCTGAATCTCAAGACCGCCGGCCTGGTGCACCTCGTCAACGGGCTGCGGGTGTTGGCCGTGAACCATCGGGTCAGAGAGGCCTCCTCCCTCGACCGGCTCGCACGCCTCGGGGAACAGGGCGTGCTGTCCATGGAGGACGCCGCTTTTTTCCGCACCTGCTTCGAAACCTTGATGCTCTTCATGATCCGGGCCGACCTGGACAGTATCCGACGGGGGGGCCGTCCCGATCATTATCTGGATCCCGAGTCCCTTTCACGTAACGAGCAATCCCTGCTCAAAGACGCCCTTTACGGCGGTGCCCGCATGCAGAAGCTGGTGGGCAAACGCTACGGGATGTCCTGGCTGAACTTCTTTTCATAAGCAAGGGGGTGGCGGTCCGTTGCCACCCGCCACGAAAGGCGACATGAATCTTCTGCAAACTTACCGCAACCTGCCGATCCGGCATAAACTCCTTTATACCTATTCCGCGGTCTTTGCCCTGATCGTCGTCCTCAGCGGGCTGGTGGCATTTTCCATCCTGCGCAAAACCGTGGAAGCCAATATCGAGAGCGAACTGAAAAATTCCACCTCGGCCATCCTGAACATGGTGCGCACGTCGGTTTCCGCCTCCATCAAAAACCATCTTCGGGCCGTTGCCGAAAAAAACCGCGAGATCATAACGTATTTCTATGACCGCTACCGCCAGGGGCTGATGACCGAGACCGAGGCCAAAGCCATGGCGGAAGCGGTCCTGCTGACCCAGAAAATCGGCACCACCGGTTATATCGCCTGTGTCAACAGTGCCGGCACCATGGTGCTCCACCCCCAGCCCGCCTGGGTCGGTGTGGACATTTCAGACCAGGCCTTTGTCAAGGAGATGATCGCCCATAAGGAGGGCTATCTGGAATACGAGTGGCAGAATCCAGGCGATGCCCGGCCGCGGCCCAAGGCCCTCTATATGACCTATTTCGAGCCCTGGGACTGGATCATCGACGTATCCTCCTACCGCGACGAATTCCACACCCTGGTGAATGTCAACGATTTCCGCGAGAGCGTACTGGGCATGCATTTCGGCCGCACCGGCTACTCCTTCGTGACCGACAGCCGCGGCAATATCGTGATCCATCCCCAACTCCAGGGCATCAACATCTTCCGGGACGAGAGTTTTCCCCACGAGCCGCTGCGCCAGATGCTGACCCAAAAGAACGGCAAGATCATCTACGACTGGCAGAACCCCGGCGAACAGCGGCCGCGCCGCAAGCTCGTCATCTTCAATGCGATTCCCGAATATGACTGGATCGTGGCCAGTTCCAGCTACATGGACGAATTTTACCGGCCGCTGAACACGTTGAACCGGGTGATCCTGTTCTCGGCCCTCGCTTCGCTGCTCTTGGTGCTGCCCATGTCGTTCTTGATCGGATTGTCCATCACTAATCCGCTGCGCGATCTGGTGGATCGGCTGGAAAGGGGAGCCGAAGGGGATTTTTCGGTGCGCGTGCGCCAGCCGTCCCGGGACGAAATCGGACAATTGGCCGATTACTTCAACCATTTCATGGAACGATTGGAAATCTACAGTCGCAACCTGGAATCGGAAATCGCCGAACGCCGCCAGGCCGAAGAAGCGCTGCGCATCAGCGAGGGGCGCTATCGGTCGGTCATGGAGGCTGCGCCAGACCCGATCATCGTTTACGACATGAAGGGACGTGTAACCTACATGAACGCGACCTTCACACGGGTGTTCGGGTGGACGTCGGAAGAGTGCCTGGGCCGAAAAATGGATCATTTCGTCCCCTCCGACACCTGGGAGGAAACCCGACGGGGATTGGCCTTGATCGCCGCCGGCAAGATGCTCTCCACGGTCGAAACCCGGCGTCTCACCAAATCCGGCAAGGTCATCCATGTCAGCGTCCGGGGGGCCGTCTACCGCGATCTGGACGGTCAGCTGGCGGGCAGCGTCATCATCCACCGGGATGTCTCCGAATTGAAGCGGATGGAAAAGCAGCTCATGGAAATCGGGGATCGCGAACGGCAGAAGATCGGTCAGGATCTGCACGACGACCTGTGCCCCCACCTGATCGGCATCGAGGGCCTGGCCAAGGTGCTCTGTACCAGGCTGGCCAGGTCTTGCACCGAGGTCCTGCCGCTGGCCGAGCAGATCACCGACCTGATCCGGGAAGCCACCACCAAGAGCCGGGGCTTGGCCCGAGGGCTGTGCCCGGTCTATCTGGTGGATCGCGGCCTGATTTTCGCGCTGCGCGAACTGGCCATGAAAACCGAATCCTTTTTCGGTGCCCACTGCCGGTTCAGCGCCGACCCCGGTGCCGGTACGCAGGACAATACGACCGCCACCCAGCTTTTTTATATCGCCCAGGAGGCTGTAAACAACGCCATCCGCCATGGCAAAGCCCGTAATATCAGCATCCAGCTCCAACAAAAAAGCGACTGTATTGTGCTGACGGTCGATGACGACGGCTGCGGCATGGAAGA
>DHGT01000153.1 GCA_002402905.1 Desulfatitalea sp. UBA4791
AACGGCCGCCTGGTCGAGTCCGGCACCCATGCGCAGATGCTTTCCACGGGGGGGTATTACGCCCGGGTCCATGGCCTGCAGGAGCTGGAACATGCGCGCTGATTACGGCTATGTGGAAGAGGGGCACAGCGGCAAGCCCTACGATCCGGCCCTGATCCGTCGGCTGTGGCCTCTTGTGCGGCCCCATCGGCGCATGCTCCTGGGGTCCGTGGCCCTGGTCGTGGTCCTGACCCTCATCGAGCTGGCCTTGCCCTATTTCGGCAAAATCGCCATCGACCGCTACATCGTGCCGCCGGCCAACAGCGGCGATGCCGGCCCGGGTGAGAATGGCGGTGCCAGCGAAACAGAGGCGAGCCGTTATCTCACCGTGCCGTTGACCACGCCCGAGGCGCGCGCCATCCTATCCGCGCACGCCGATCTGTTCGTGACCGACGGCCATACGGCCCGCATCGCCTATGACGATCTGGCGCATCTATCGCCGGAGGAGATCGCCACCTTGCGGCAGGACGACATCCGGGGGTTGGGATGGGCGGTGATCGTTTTTCTCGCCCTTGTGGCGGCCGAGTTCGGACTCACCTTCTTCCAGCGCGTCATCATGGAACGGGCCGGCCACACCATCATGCACGACCTGCGCATGCGGCTGTATGCGCACGTCCAGCAGCAGAGCATGGCCTTTTTCGCCCGCCGGCCGGTGGCCAGCCTGGTCACGCGGGCCACCAACGACGTGCAGAACATGCACGAACTGTTCACCACCTTCGTCTCCATGGTGTTCAAGGACGTTTTCCTGCTGGCGGGCATCTCCATCGTGCTGCTGGCGCTCGATTGGCAACTGACCCTGGTGGCCTTCGCCGCCCTGCCCATCGTCGTGTGGCTGGCCATGCGTTTTTCGGCCCGTGCCCGGGGAGTGTTTCGCGCCCTGCGCGTCAAGGTGGCCGAGATCAATACCCGCATGGCCGAGTCCATCGACGGCATCAAGACCATCCAGTGCTTTGTGCAGGAGGCGCGCAACCGGCAACGCTTCGAGCGCCTCAACGAGGAGAATTTTCGGCTGGGCATGCAGGAGATCCATGTGTTTGCCGTCTTCATGCCCATGATCGAGGCCCTGGGCATCGCCTCGGTGGCCGTGCTGGTGCTTTTCGGCGGACAGCAGGTGCTGGGCGGCCACATCAGCCTGGGCGTCCTGGTCCTGTCCATCTCCTACATCCGGATGTTTTTCCGTCCCATGAGGGACCTGGCCGAAAATTACAATGTCCTGCAAAACGCCATGGCCTCGGCCGAACGCATTTTCGGATTGTTGGATACCGACGAACGGCTGCCCCAGGACGCGGACGCCGAGGCCGCCTCCCCATCGACGCCCCTGGTCCTCGAACGGCTGACCCTCGACCGCGTCTCGTTCGCCTATACGCCGGGCGAATGGGTGCTGCGCGACGTGAGCCTCGAGCTTCGTCAAGGCCAGCGCGTGGCCCTGGTCGGCCCCACCGGCGCGGGCAAGACCAGCGTGCTCAATCTGGTGCAGCGCTTTTACGACCCGACCGCCGGGCAGGTGAGTATCAACGGTTTCGATGTGCGCCGCATCGATCCGAGCCGCCTTAGGGGGATGACGGCTCTTGTCACCCAGGAGCCGATTCTTTTTTCCGCCACCTTGCGCCGGAACATCTTCCCCGATTCGGACAAGGTCGATACAGCCACCGAAGGCCGTGTGATCGCCGCGGCCCATTGCGAAGAGCTGGTGGCAAGGTTGCCCCAGGGCCTCGACACCTTCCTCGAGAAGGGCGGCGGCGGGCTCTCCAGCGGCGAACGTCAACTGATCACCATTGCCCGTGCCCTGGCGCGCGACGCGCAATTGATCCTGCTGGACGAAGCCACCTCTTACATCGACTCCCAGACCGAAGCCGCTATATACGGCGCATTGGACAACCTGATGGCCGGGCGCACCTGCATCATCGTGGCCCACCGGCTCTCCACCGCCCGCATGGCCGACCGGATCGTCGTGCTCCAGGAGGGCCGCATCGTCGAAGAGGGCGCCCATGAGCAACTCCTGGCCTCCGGAGGGCTCTACACCCGCCTTCACCGGCAGGACCGGGTGGGGCAGGTGGCCAGGGCCACGTGAGCCAGCGGTCAATAGTGCCGGTTTAATGCAAACGGCGGACAAGCGGCCCAGACTGTTTGAGCGCAGCGAGTTTCTGGGCCGCCCGCCGTGCATTTTACCGGCACTTGACCGCTTGGCGTGTGGCATCGGCCACCTGTCCCACCCGGGCCGGATCCAATGAACGGCATTCAGTTGGAATCGCCGGTTCCTCCCGTTTGCGCTTGCCAAATTTACGGTCGCATGCTAAGGAGCGCACTGTTTGCACCATGTAAAAAGTCTAAACCGCCGGTGTTTCCTGCTGCACAACTTCAAAGGTTTCCATGCGGCTCGCAACCACGCAATCACCCGGCGCACTCAGGACCATGCGCCCGTCATTCTCATAACGAAACCCTTAAAAGGAGGTTGGATCGATGGCTTACGATGCGACAAAGATGGCCGACTGGCAGATTTCCGAAGAAGCGGAAAAGAACATGCCCATGCCCGAGGAGTGGCGGGCCAAGCTGGGTCTTGAAGCGGACGAGATGCTGCCCATGGGCCGCCTGTCCAAATTGGACTTTCTGAAAATCATCAAGCGCCTGCAAGGCAAACCGGACGGCAAGTACATTGAAGTGACCGCCATCACCCCGACCCCGCTGGGCGAGGGCAAAAGCACCACCTCGTTAGGCTTGATGGAAGGCCTGGGCGCCCGCGGCAAGAGCGTGGGCGGCGCCCTGCGTCAACCTTCGGGCGGCCCCACCATGAACGTCAAGGGTACGGCGGCCGGCGGCGGCAACTCCCTGCTGATCCCCATGACCGAGTTCTCCCTGGGTCTGACCGGCGACATCAACGACATCATGAACGCCCACAACCTGGGCATGGTGGCCATGACCGCCCGCATGCAGCACGAGCGCAACTATAACGACGAGCAGCTGGCCCGCCTGACCAAGATGCGCCGACTGGACATCGACCCCACCCGCGTCGAGATGGGCTGGATCATCGACTTCTGCGCCCAGGCGCTGCGCAACATCGTCATCGGCCTCGGCGGCCGCACCGACGGCTACACCATGCAGTCCAAGTTCGGCATCGCCGTGGGTTCCGAGTTGATGGCCATCCTGGCCGTGGCCACCGATCTGGCCGACCTGAAAGAGCGCATCAACAACATCACCGTGGCCTTCGACAAGAGCGGCAAACCGGTCACCTGCCGCGACCTGGAAGTGGGCAACGCCATGGCCGCCTTCATGCGCAACACCATCAACCCCACCCTCATGAGCACGGCCGAATATCAGCCCTGCCTGGTGCATGCCGGCCCGTTCGCCAACATCGCCGTGGGCCAGAGCTCGATCATCGCCGACCGCGTGGGCCTGAAACTCTGGGATTACCATGTCACCGAGTCCGGCTTTGCCGCGGACATCGGATTCGAGAAATTCTGGAACGTCAAGTGCCGCTTCTCCGGTCTGAAGCCCCATGTTTCGGTTCTGACCTCCACCGTCCGTGCCCTGAAGATGCACGGCGGCGGCCCCAAGGTCGTGGCCGGCAAGGCCCTGGACGACGCCTACACCAAGGAGAACCTGGCCCTGGTGGAAAAGGGCTGCGAGAACATGGTGCACATGATCGGCGTGATCCGCAAATCCGGCATCAACCCGGTGGTCTGCATCAACCGCTTCTATACGGACACCGACGCCGAGTGCGCCATCGTGCGTAAGGCGGCCGAAGCCGCCGGCGCCCGCTGCGCCGAGTCCAAGCACTGGGAAAAGGGCGGCGAAGGCGCACTGGAATTCGCCGATGCGGTCATCGAGGCCTGCGAAGAGGGCAACGACTTCAAATTCCTCTACCCGCTGGAGATGAAGCTGCGCGACCGCGTGAACCTGATCGCCAAGGAAGTGTACGGCGCCGACGGCGTGGACTGGCTGCCCGATGCCGCCGCCAAGGCCGAGATGCTCGAGAACGATCCCAAGTACGCCGACTTCGCCACCATGATGGTCAAGACCCACCTCTCCCTGACCCACGACCCGGTCAAAAAGGGCGTGCCCAAGGGATGGCGTCTGCCGATCCGCGACGTCCTCATCTACTCGGGCGCCAAGTTCCTGTGCCCCTGCGCAGGCACGATCAGCCTGATGCCAGGCACCAGCTCCAACCCGGCCTTCCGCCGCATCGACGTCGATCCGGCCACCGGCAAGGTGAGCGG
>DHGT01000116.1:0-1428 GCA_002402905.1 Desulfatitalea sp. UBA4791
ACCATCGCCCAGGCGGGGGTGACCGTCGAGCAGGCCCGCGGCAACCTCGATATCGGCGGCCCCCGCATGATCCGGGCGGCGGCCAAGAATTTCATCCGTGTGGCCAGCGTCGTGGATCCCGGCGATTATGAGCGCATCATCAACGAACTGGCGGTTCGGGAGGGTTGCACCTCCCTGAACCTGCGCTACGAGCTGGCCGGCAAGGCATTCGGGCATACGGCGGAATACGATCGCACCATCGCCGAATTTCTGGCCACCCAATCCATTCAATCCGTTAANNGCGTGCTATACCCAAAAATAGGAAAGGAGTGCGCCATGGCCGAAGATCTCAAAAAAATGTATCGCACCATCGTCGAGGATCACTTTCCATCCAACATGGAAATCAGTTTTGTCGAAGGCAACCGGCGACAAACCCTTTTTTATGAAAAAGTGCTGTGGACCATCGACCAGGTGCAAAAAGGATTGCGATACGGCGAGAATCCGGGACAGGAAGCGGCTCTCTACAAATTGGTCAACGGGAATCTCGTTCTTGGAGAGACCCAGACCCTGCAACCGGGACGCTATCTGGTATCGGACATCGAACTGCTCCAATCCGGCAAGCATCCCGGCAAAACTAATTTGACCGATGCCGACAACGCCTTGAACATCCTGCGCTATTTTTCCGACCGGCCCACCGCCATCATCGTCAAACACAACAACCCGTGCGGCGTGGCACGCGCCGATTCACTCGAGCAGGCTTATATCAAGGCCGACCTGGCCGACCGGGTGGCGGCCTTCGGCGGTTGCATCGCCCTGAACCGTCCGGTGGACACGGCCACCGCAGAAGCCATCGCCGCCCACTATGCGGAGGTGGTCGTGGCGCCCGATTTCGAGGATGGGGTCATGGACATCTTCGGGGCCAAACCCAGTTTGCGCGTCATCCGCATTCAAAACATGGAAAAATTGCAAAATTTCGTGGGCGAGCGCTGCGTGGAGTTCAAAAGTCTCATCGACGGCGGGATCATCACTCAATGGTCCTTCGTGCCTGCGTCGCGTACCCAGAAGGATCTGAAACTGGCCGAATGCGTTTACAAAGACACAACCTACAAAGTACAGCGGCAGCCCACGGAAGCGGAATACCGCGACCTGCTGTTCGGCTGGCTGGTGGAATCGGGGGTCACATCCAATTCGGTGATCTATGTCAAAGACGAAACCACCGTGGGCATCGGCACCGGTGAGCAGGACCGGGTGGGGGTGGCTCAAATCGCTCGCGATAAAGCCTATCGCAAACTGGCCGATCGCTATTGCTTCGAGGAGCACGGCATCGCTTACAACGACCTCAAAGACCAAGACATTCGGACATCCATAGATGCCCGCGTGGCAGCAGAAAAAGGCGGCCTGCCCGGCGCCGCCATGGTGAGCGACGCCTTCTTCCCGTTTCGCGACGGC
>DHGT01000116.1:1471-15982 GCA_002402905.1 Desulfatitalea sp. UBA4791
ACGAAGTGGGCGCCACCATGGTCTACACGGGGCAACGCAGCTTCAAGCATTAAAAGGCACTACTTCAGAAAATCGTAGGTCCAGAGCGAGAGTCCCAACAACACGAGCAGGACTCCTTCGGAGCGNNGATACCCGCCAGCCGGTGCGCATGAAGACGACGGCCAGCATCACCATGAGCGTCAGCAGCATCAGCGAATAATAAGAACTCTGTAAAATCGTCAGCGGCCTGAGCATGCCGGCCAGGCCGAGCACGCCCATGATGTTGAAGAGGTTGCTGCCGACCAGGTTGCCGGCCGAAATGCCATGCTTTCCCTTGATCACGGCGGCCAGGGAAGTGGCCATCTCGGGGGCCGATGTGCCCGCGGCCACGATGGTCACGCCGATGACCCACTCGGATATCCCGATCCCTCGGGCGATGTCACTGGCCGACTCGACCAGGAGCTGGCCGCCCAGGACCACCACTGCGATGCTCGCCGGCAGCAGGAGCCAATCTTTCCAGGTCGCCCGCTGGGCGGCACCGGCATCCTGGTCTAGCGCGGGCGGTTCTTTTTTGATAAACAAATAGCATAGATATAGGGCCAACAGCGAAACCAGAGTGAGTCCTTCAGCGAAGGTCAACACGAGATCCCTGAAAAAAAGCAGCAGGATCAAGGTGGATACGATCATCGAGGTGCCGTCACGCTGTACCAGTTTACGGGATACATGAACGCTGCGCACGATGGCCACGGTGCCGAGGATAAAGCCGAGATTGAAGATGTTGGACCCGACGATATTACCCACCGAAATACTGGCATAGCCCTTGAGCGCCGCCGTGAGTGTCACGGCGAATTCCGGGGCCGAGGTACCGAAGGCGACGATGGTCAGGCCGATGACCAGTTCGGAAACGCCGATGGTTTCGGCAATGCGGCTTGCGGACGCCACCAACTTGTCCGAACCGATCCACAGAAACGCGATGGCGACAACCAGCAAAAGNNAACATCGTTTACAGCCGATCTTCTGCATGTCCTCTAACCTCCTATCGGCGAACACGGTGCCAAGTGTCGACGCGACCTTGTCCCACGCCATGATGACCAATATATTATCGGCATGGCGGGGCGGTCACTCAAGTGCGACCCTGGCGCACCTTATGCATCCATGAAAATGCCGAATCTCTAACGTTTTCGGCCGAAAAAGGCAATGTGTGTTCGTCTCCGAATAGGCAAATGGAGGAGAAGCGTTAGAAGAAATCGGGGCAGAAGGCCTTGTGGCGAGTCTGCATGACACGGTCCCAAAGGGTGAGGTCGCCTGTTCCGACCGCCGCCGCGCGTCCCATGCGGACCGCTTCGCTGGGGCTGATCTGGCCGAAAAGCAGCATGGAGAGGGTATCGACCGGCATGACCAGATCGGCCGGCCGGGAGCTGCGCGTCACCCGGGCCCCATCCGGTGAGGTTTCCAATTGCCAGCGTCCCTCGTTCCAGGGACAAAGCGAATCGCTCAGATCGAAAACAAACCGGCCCGCTTCATCGTAACGCCGCTGTGACATGGCCCCGGCGACATCCACTACCCGTGCCAGCAGGCCATCGCCGGCGCCGATATTCAGCCGTCTCGGCTCGAGCAGCAGGTGCGGCAGCGGATCATCCTGGGGTACACGCTGCCAGGCGACCTCGAAGACCAGGCCGGCGACTGAGAGATGGTGCCAGATGGCACGGTAGGCCTTGGGCGTGATCCATGCCAGATCATTGATTTCGATGTGCTGCCAGGGTTGGCCATGGGGGACCTTCCGACCTGTCAGGGCGTAGATCACATAGCCCAACGGCGTGCCGTTTTCCTCGTAGACGATCCGGTACAGCGACACGTCGGCAGATGGTTGCCACAACACCCCGCTCTTCCAGGTGGCGGCGCCCCGATGGAGGTATCCGGTACGCGGCTCGCTGAAGGCGCGGTAAAGGGTTTGGAAAAGGTCCATCTCATCGTCCGCCAGCTCCCTCAGGCTGCCATTCGGGCCGTTTCCATGATCGGCATGGGCGAACACCAGATCGCGGGGCGCCACGCTGTACCGGTGGTGCGTCGAGACGATGCCGAATCCAAAACGCTGGTATATGGCGGCCTGGGAGGCGTATAGGACGGCCATGCTCGGACCGCCGGTCTCATGCAGTGCTTTAAAATGTTGGGTGACCACCTGGCTCAGGTAGCCCTTGCGGCGGCACTCCGGCCGGGTACCGACGAAAGTAACGCCGGCCACCGGCAGGCTGGCCCCGTTGAAACGCATCTTCAATGGCCAGGCGGCATGGGTCGTGGCGATGCGTCCCTTTTCGAAGGCGCACAGCGTCATCTCCGGACGAATGGCGTGAATCGCTTCGGGGGGGTACAATCCTGTCGGCGCCATCAGCGCATTGCGGGCCACTCGCCTGAAATCATCCATTTCATCGGCAGTGGCCGGTCGAATATCCATTGTCATCGATGTCCCTCGGTTAAATGATGTCCCTCGGTTAAATGTTGACGCCGACTCACGCAGACCACCCAGTTTAATTCAGACGATAGATCCGTGCGGCGTTGTCATGAAACAACGCGGTACGCTCGTCGATGCTCAGGTCTGATGTGATGCGCTTGAAGGCGTTCCAAAGCACGGCATAAGCACACGACGGTTTATCCACCGGAAAATTGCTTTCAAACATGCAGCGCCCCACGCCAAAGGTGTCGATGCAAAATTTTATATAGGACCCGAAAGCTCCGGCCAGGTCTTCGGATGTGGGGGGTTTAGGCTGCCGGTGCCAATCGAAACCGCACAATTTCATTCCCAGACCGCCCAACTTGACCGTCACGTTTTTACACTGCGCCAATTGCACCATATCTTTCTGCCATTGGGCGAAGATTTGCTCGCGTTGGCCGGCGAACGGCCCGATGCCCAATACGCCCCCGACATGGTCCAGGATGATCCGGGTATCGGGAAAGGCGCGCGCCAGATCTGTCAGCTCCGGAATCTGCGGATGGTACAACCAGGCATCGAAGCTCAGATCGTACTTATTGAGGCAGGCAAATCCTTCCCTGAAGCGGCTGTCCAGAAGCAGACTGCGGGGCGGGTGGGTGTGGGCGTTGTTGATCTGTTCGCTATCGACCCAACTGACCGCATGCCGGATGCCGCGGAACCGACCGCCGCCGGCATCGAGGTGGGCTTCCAGCACCGGTCGTACCACGGTCCCCAACGTCAGATCGGCAAATCCCACGATGCCGGCCGCCACCCGGGTCGCCCCGCGACCCTTTTTAATCTGAGGCTCGGTGATACGGCGAACGAACTCGGTTTCGCCGACCGGCCGCATTTCGGTCGGCCCGTCCAGGCGATATTGGGAAAGGCATTCCACGAATACGGTCTGAACGATGCGGTGGCCGCTGCCGGTATCGGCCAGCAGATCGTCCACCATGTAGCGACTCTTGGGGTAGTCCCACAGGTGGTGATGGGGATCGATGATGGGCATTTCCGGTTCGATAGGGGCTTCGATGACCTGTGCCAGCCAGGTATCATGGTCCATGGCCGAATCTCCTCCTGTCCCAGCGGGTTCAATCGTCGATGAGGTCGGAAGTCAAGGTCGGCCCCGTCTATCCGGGCCGCATTTGATTTCCGATCGAATCATGAGCGGTTTGAATTGTTTAGCAGAATCCGTAAAACGGATCAAACAAAACCAGTATCCTCGGTCGTACGACAATATCATACATTATTTTGCATCACTGAATCATATGGCTTTTCTGTTGCCTTGGTCCGAATCGATATGCTAGTACTGAAGAACTGCCGATTCCCGTGACTGCAAGCGACATGATCCGTTCTAAATTTAAAAGGAGTCCTGCGTGACATCCAATCCGGCGATACCGCAACCGCCTCGAAAACCCCTGTTTTTTTACGGTTGGATCATCGTCATGATCGGATTCATCACCTTGGGGGCCGCCTTCGGGGTGTGGTACTCATACTCAGTCTTTATCATCGCCGTGATCCAGGAATTCGGCTGGAGTCGTGCGGCGGCGTCGAGCATTTTTTCTATCTTCATCATTACCCAGGCCCTGATGAACCTGGCGACCGGTTACCTGCAGGACCGCTGCGGCCCGCGTATCGTCGTTCCGGCCGGGGCACTGGTGCTGGCAATAGCCCTGGCCATGACCAGCCTGTGCCGGAACCTGTGGCAATTTTCCGTTGCCTACGGGGTGTTTGCCGGCATAGGAGTGAGCCTCATCGGATTCGCCTCCCATGCCGCCTTCATCCCCAAGTGGTTCGAACGCCAACGCGGATTGGCCGTGGGGATCACCATGGCGGGCATCGGATTCGGGATGCTCCTGTTGATTCCCATGGTGGAANNCCGCCATCCGCCACTTTGGGTGGCGCACCACCTATCTGATCCTGGCCGGCTTGATTCTGGTGCTGGTGGTCCCTTTGAATCTGATCTTTGCCCGTCGCAGCCCTCAAGATATCGGCCTGTGTCCGGACGGGGACGACAGAGTTGACCACGCGTCGCCCAAACAACGCGCGTTTCGAGTCAAGCTGATCGACACCCAGTGGACGGCACAGCACTGGACACTGGTCAAGGCCATGCGTACGGCGCGTTTCTGGCTGCTGGCATTCGCCTTTTTTTGCCTTTCATTTGCCTACCAGGGCGTCCTGTTGCATGCCGTTTCGGCCATGGTGGATCAGGGCCTGAAAAAGGATACCGCCGCTTATTTCTTCGGCATATTGGGAATAGCCGGCTCGGCCGGAAAGATCCTGTTCGGGTATCTCTCCGATCTGTATGGACGCGAACGGATCCATACGCTTGGCGTGGCAGTGGCCGCCGTCGGCATTTTTTCTCTCATGCACGTCGGATATGCGCCAGCCCTGTTGCCATTGCTCTTTGCCATCCTGTTCGGCCTGGGATACGGTGCGGCCGCACCGCTGCTGCCCTCTTTGAGCGCCGATATCTTCCAGGGCAGTTCGTTCGGATTGATCTTCGCCATGATCGCCATCGGCGGCGGTGCCGGCGGCGCTGCGGGTTCATTCATGGCCGGATTGCTCTACGACCTCTCCCAGACCTATGCGGTGCCGTTTCTGGTCTTTTTGAGCTCCCTGGTGGTCAGTTGCCTGCTCATATGGATGGCCGCTCCGAGCAAGGTCAGAAAGTTGGTGCGGGTGTAGCCTGGCGCTATGGGATGGGTTCCACTCTCGGACAAAAGGAGTCGACATCATGAATGACCGTCTTCAAGACGATACCCCGGGGAACGATCATCCAGCCTGTGCAGCCTGCAAGCTGCCCCTTGCCAAACGCATCTGCATGAATCCGAAGGGCACAGGCCCCAAAACGTGTCCCACCTTGAATCGCCAGGCCGTGCTGGCAAATGCCAATCGTGCCTTCCAGGACCCCTACATCCATGAATTCGCACGGCAGGCTTCCCGCCAGGAAGCCGAGTGCTATGCCAATCGCGACCAGAAACCTTATGTCCTGCAACCCACCAAGACGCGCATCGTGGAGATATGTGAATTTGCCGACAAGATGAACTATCACCGGTTGGGCCTGGCCTTTTGCGTCGGCTTGAGCAACGAGGCCATGATGGTCGAAAAAATCCTGAACGCTCGGGGCTTCGAAGTCGTTTCGGTGTCGTGCAAGGCCGGACGCACATCCAAAGCCATCATCGGCATNNCCCGACGAAGAGCAGGTCATCCGGGGACGCGAGGAAGCCATGTGCAATCCCATATTCCAGGCCGAGCTGTTCAACCACGAAAAGACCGATCTCAACGTTTTGCTGGGTTTGTGCGTGGGACACGATTCCCTCTTTTTCAAATATGCCCACGCACCGACCACCGTGCTGGCGGTCAAGGACCGCGTTACCGGCCACAACCCCCTGGCCGCAGTCTATCTGTCCGGCTCCTACTATCGAAAAATAACCTTTCCCGACAAATAGACACGTCTTCACCTTGGTGAATATCGAGTTTTGTGTTATCTGAAAACAAAACACGCTTATGTTAATTCATTCCACTTCCGGCAAAGCCGGGCCAGGAGACGTCACGATGAAATGGATCAGAGTCAATATGGCCAATCAGAGCATCCAGGTTGAAACCGTGCCCGAGGCCTATACTGGTCTTGGAGGGCGCGGCCTCACCGCGGCGGTCATCCATGCGGAGGTGCCGCCCACGTGCGATGCGTTGGGACCTGAAAACAAATTGGTCATCGCCCCGGGGCTGCTCAGCGGCACCCCCCTCGTCAATACCAGCCGCATCTCCATCGGCGCCAAGAGCCCGTTGACCGGCACCATCAAAGAGAGCAATTCCGGCGGCAAGATCGCAGCCAGCCTGGGCAAATTGGGTATCACGGCCATTGTCATAGAAGGCCGGGCGCCGGCAGGCCATCTCTATCTGCTGAGCGTCGATGCCAACGGGGATGCCCGGCTCGAAGCCGCTGACCCCTACAAAGGCATGCGCACCTATGCCCTGTCGGCCAGGTTATTGGAGACTTACGGTCCCAAAAACACCATCGCCTGCATCGGTCCGGCCGGTGAATATCAACTCAAATCGGCCAGCATCCAGACCACGGATGTCGATGATCGGCCATGCCGTGCCGCCGGCCGGGGCGGCCTGGGTGCGGTCATGGGCGCCAAGGGCCTTAAGGCGATCGTGGTGAGCACCGAGGGCAGCAACCCGGATGTCATCTCAGACCCGGAGACCTTCAAAGCGGCAGCCAGGACATTCGCCCAGGAATTGCGCAAGAATCCGTTCACCGGCAAGGTGCTGCCCAACTTCGGGACCGCATCCACCGTCAGCGCGGTCAACTCCCTGGGGGCGTTTCCCTGCTACAACGCCACCCAGGGCGTTTTCGACGGGTGGGAAAAGATCAGCGGCGAGGCCCTGGCGAAACTGATCAAAACACGCGGCGGCAAAACCCAGCACATGGGCTGCGCCCAGTGCATCGTGCATTGCTCCAACGAATTTGTGGACGAGCAGGGAAAATATGTCACCTCGTCGCTGGAATACGAAACCATCTGGTCCATGGGCGGCATGCTCGGTATCGACGATCTGGACACCATCGCCCGGCTCGACTTTCTATGCGACGACATCGGCCTGGATACGATCAACACCGGCGTGGCCGTGGCCGTGGCCATGGACGCCGGCTACAAATCCTTCGGCGATGGCCGGGCCGCCATCGACATGGTCGAGGAGGTGGCCCGCGGAACGGAGATGGGCCGATTGATCGGCAACGGCCCGGAGGCGGTGGGCAAACACTTCAACCACCATCGCGTCCCTACCGTCAAGGGCCAGAGCATTGCGGCCTATGATCCCAGGGGCATGCAGGGCAACGGCGTCACCTACGCCACCTCCACCATGGGGGCGGACCATACCGCCGGCAACATGCTCGGCCACTATCTCAGCGGAGCGCTGAAGCCACTGGCGGCCGAGGGGCAGGTAGATGCATCGCGAAAGGTCCAGATCGGCATGGCGGCCATGGATTGCACGGGCATGTGCATCCTGGCCGGCGTGGGCATGGCCACCAAAGAGGCATCGGGCGCCATGTTCGCCATGCTCTCCGCCAAGCTGGGTCAGGCCATCGGCCCCAAGGAGTATGCCCAGATGGGCATGCGCACCCTGAAACTCGAACGCGATTTCAATCAGAAGGCCGGGTTTACCAACAAGGATGATCGGCTGCCACGATTCTTCTGTGAGGAGCCCTTGCCGCCCCACAACCAGGTGTTCGTGGTCAGCGACGAGGCGTTGGATCAACTTTACAACTTCTGACGATGTCCGGCCGATCCGATTCCGCACCAACGATCCAGGTCGTTGTCAAATTGTACGGCGCCCTGCCCTGGGGTTTTCAAGAGTATGACCCTGAAAAGGGGTTACTGCTTGAATTCGCCCGGGGCGCCCGGGTCGCGGACCTGAGATCCCGCCTGAACCTGACGGCTCAGGACAGCGGCGTGGTCGCCCTGGACGGCCGGGTGGCCGCACCTGGAGATGCACTCTACGACGGTGCCCAAGTCCGCATCTTCCAGATGGCCTACGGCGGCTGATCCAAAGCCGGATTACGGCGCCGCGGCATCCAATCGACACCCTACCTTCACTTAAAACTTCACACTTNNACTTCACACTTAAAACTTTACACTTCTTTATTCAGAGGCTTTCGTCCCCGGCAGGCGATCAGCGGAGTATAGGTGAAACGGCGGGGATCGGAAAAAAACGCATGAAACTCTTCGGCAAACTCGGCATAGCCGCCGGAGTATTCACTGAATGCGTAACCTGATCCCTGACCAGCCACCTCGATCTTCTTGGTCCAGTTAAAAGCGTCGACATCTTTCAATTGACCGAAAATCAGGTGGTGGGAGGCGAGCATGGCGTCGATCTCCTCAAACCCCAGATCGTAGAGAAACGAATAGAGCTTGATACCCACGTGGGGATCGAAATCGGCTTCCTGTTCCAATTTCCGCATCACCCCTTGCAGGGCCGTGGCCAATCGCTCGGGCATACTGAAGTGACTCAGGCAGTTGTAATCCAGGTCCACCAGGCAGACGATGCCGCCCGGTTTGGTGATGCGGGCCAGGTTCTGCACGATATCGAAGGCCCGGCTGCGGTGATACTCCAGGAAGAACCGCACCCAGATAAAGTCAAAGAGGCCCATGCCGTTCAACGGCGCCAGGGCATCCTGGCATTCGAACGTCACCCCCGGCCGGCCGTATTTGGACCGGGCAAACGCCAGTCTATCTTCTGACATATCGACGCCCACGGCCTCCCCCCCGGGCTGCACGAGATCATACAACGCCCGGGTGGTGATACCCGAACCGCAACCGATGTCGGCTACCCGCATACCGGGCTGAATGCCGGCCCACAGGGCCTGTTCGTGAACGATCCGGATGTCGGTCTTCTTTTCGAGGCGCTCGATCTCTTCTTCGTTCTCCATCAAGTAACGGGGGCTCTCTTTCATCTCATTCTTTCTACCTCTGGATATGATCTATAATCGAGCGCCGATGAGGACAAGGCATCCCATCAGCGCCTCCTTTTCTGGCTTGAATGGTGAGACGGATCAACATCGTTTGGGTCAGGCGC
Source organism: Desulfatitalea sp. UBA4791 (assembly GCA_002402905.1). GTDB lineage: Bacteria > Desulfobacterota > Desulfobacteria > Desulfobacterales > Desulfosarcinaceae > Desulfatitalea. Next base: position 10,494 of record DHGT01000116.1, read on the forward strand.
GCAAGGTGGCGGTCAATCGCAAAGGGTGGGTCAACAGGTCCAATGCATCTCCGATCGAGGTGCATACCACGTCCGCGGCCGCCAGGGTCAAGCTCGATGCGCCTTCGCCAAGAATGACGCCGATACCCAGGGCGGCCGCTTCGAGCATCAAACGGTCGTTGCGACCGTTTCCCACGGCCACGGTCTGGTCGGCGCCCAATTGGCGTACATAGTTCAATTTGGCCTCATCCTGCCGCGCCACCGGCAAGACGGTCACCGTCGCCTTCAAACCGGACATGGCGGAGCGGACACGTCCGAAGGTGTCGGCCGTGACGACGTGGATGCCGAGCTGCCGGCTCAGGGCCGAAAGCCGATCGAACACGCCCGGCAACAGCTCTCCATCGACCGCCAGGGTACCATTATAATCGAGCACCAGATGGGCCAGGTGCAACTCTCCAAATCCTGGAATGTCCAAATCGATCATGACAGCTCCTTATACCGACGCTAACCCCCCNNCCCCCCGGAGGCGTGCCGTTCGCCGGTCTCCCCGCCCAGCAGGTTCACCCGGCAACCCCGAGTCGGCGAGCGCTTTTCCAATACGCAAGCCATCGGGGTGACGGCTTTTCACATTCACGGTTTACAATTACCGCCATCTGCCATATCGCAGTGGCAGTGTCTTCGGCCGACGCGTTTTTTGCTGCTCGATCGGCGCCAGGGATTCTAAATGAACAGCGCTGCAAGTCAAGGGGGATATCGATGACCGCCTATCACTTCGAACCCATCGGCCGGATTCACTCCTGCTTCACCGAAAAATTCGGCATTCCCCGGCAACCCAACCTGGTTCCCGAAGCGTGGGCGACGCTCGACATTCTACCGGTGTTTCAGAAGGCGGAAGCCTTTCGGGAGTTGGATGATTTTTCCCACGTCTGGATCGTGTTCGTTTTCCATCGCTGTTATGGGCGGCCATGGAAGGCCACCGTCCGGCCGCCTCGTCTGGGCGGCAACCGGCGGGTGGGCGTCTTTGCCAGCCGTTCAGGATTCCGTCCCAATGCCATCGGCCAATCGGTGGTGACCTTGCGGCGGATCGAACGGGAAAAAGGGCGGCTCCGGCTCCATCTCGGCGGCGTCGACCTGCTCGACGGCACCCCGGTGCTGGACATCAAACCCTATTTACCTTATGCCGATTGCATTCCCGATGCCCGTGCCGGGTACGCATCCGACGCACCCGCGCACCGCCGACGCATCACGTTTTCGTCAGGGGCCGAACGACGAATCGCGATCCTCGATGCGGCAAGGTATCCCCACCTGAAGGCGCTCATCACCGGCCTGCTTTCCCAGGATCCGCGACCGGCGTACAAGGGCACCGGGGATCAAGCGGCTTTCGGCATGCGTCTTTGGGACCTGAATATCAAGTTCGAAATCCAGGCAAATGGTATGGTCGTGACCGACATTGAAACGGCCTTCGGATAATCATCTATTTTTGGGTCTGATTTTGGGTCTGACGATACGAGATGCGATAGATCACGCCGTTTTTATCGTCGGATACCAACAGGCTTCCATCGCGCATGATCTCCACATCCACTGGCCGGCCCCATGCCGCTCCGCCGACCAGCCACCCGGTGGCAAACGGTTCGTAGGAGACCACCCGATCGCCGCGCAAGCGAGCCACCATCACCCGGTAGCCGATTTTTTCTCTGCGATTCCACGAACCATGCTCGGCGATGAAAATCTGGCCGCGATAGCTCTCGGGAAACATCCGGCCGACATAAAAACGCATCCCCAAAGCCGCCACGTGCGGTCCCAAAGCGGCGGCAGGTGGGGTGAACTGCTCGCAGGACTGACTGCTGCCGAATTGCGGATCGGCCAGGGTGCCGCCATGGCAGTGGGGAAATCCGAAATGAAGCCCCGGCATGGTCGCCCGGTTCAGTTCGTCCGGGGGCTGGTCGTCACCCAACCAGTCGCGGCCGTTATCGGTGAACCACAAATCCCCGCTGACCGGATGCCAATCGAATCCGACGGTGTTGCGTACGCCCCGGGCATAGATTTCCAGCCCGCTGCCATCGCGGTTGATACGGGTGATACTGGCATAAATGGGTTCGTCACGCAGGCACACATTGCAGGGGGCGCCCACCGGCACATAGAGTTTTCCATCCGGTCCAAAGCGAATGAACTTCCAGCCATGATGATCGTCCGTTGGATAGCCATCGAATACGATCTCCGGCGGCAGCGGCTTTTCCAGATGCGCCTCGATCTGCCGGAACCTCAAGATACGATGGACCTCTGCCACGTAAAGATCCCCATTCCACAACGCCACGCCGTTGGGCATGGTGAGTCCATCAGCGATGATGAAGACCCGGTCTGCCCGCAGATCGCCATCGCTGTCGACCACCGCGTAAACCTTGCCTTCGATCCGCGTGCCGACAAACAGCGTGCCGGACGGACTCAGGGCCATGGACCGGGCATTGGGCACCTGGTCGGTGTAAAGATGGATGTCGAAGCCGGCCGGCATTTGGATGGCCGTCATCAGGGTACGCTCTTTCAAGCCGGCCGACACCATTGGGGGCACGGCGATCCATGAGATGAACAGGGCCAGGATCACGATGGACGACAACACGCATTTTTTCACGGCGGGCCTCCGGGGTCTGAACGAAGCTCTTTTCATTGAAGCATCGAAATGTAATATGTTAAAGGCTGACACGGCGTCACAATAGATAACGCAGCATATGAATTGTTGGAACAGATGTCAAAACAGGAGTACATCCCATGACACCCCAAGACGAACAGCGCATCGCCGAGCGGATGAAAGGACAAAAATCGCCTGTTCAAATTGCGCTGGCCGGTGGATCGGACCAAGCCGGCCTGCGATTGGCCGACTTTTTGGACCGGCTGCGGTCCATTGCACCGGTCGTCGAAAAGCGCCCTGCCCCCGAAGAGCCTTTCCGATCTCCGGCCCTGATCTTGGGGCGTCATGCCAATATCGCCTATCAGGCCGTGCCCGGAGGCCCTGAAATCGACCCCTTCCTCAAGGCCCTGGGGGTTGCCGGCGAAACGGAATTGGGGATTTCGACCGAACTGCGCACCCAAGCCGCCGGCATCGAATTGCCGGCCGAACTCGTCTTGTTCATCTCCATGCAATGTCCCCATTGTCCAGTGGTGGCCGCTCAATTGATCGAGATGGCCGATGCCTCTCCCCGTCTCCGGCTTACGGTGGTCGATGCCCTGCTGTTCACCGAACCGGCGGAAACCCATGGCATTCGGTCGGTGCCGACCCTGATCCTGGACGAACGCATTCGCTGGACCGGCCAGATCCAGGCGGCCGAGGTCCTTCGNNCAATGCATCCAGCGCGATCCGTCCCGGCTTTCGGCCGCATCGCTGCGCCAGATCATCGAATCGGGTGAAGCGGCAAGGCTCGCCGCCACCATGGCGGCGCACGGCGCCTGTTTCCCGGCCATGCTCGATTTGCTCACCAGCGAGCGCTGGTCCGTGCGGCTGGGCGCCATGGTCACGGTCGAGTACCTGGTCGACGAGGCGCCCAACCTGGCCGCCGAGCTGGTCGCGCCGTTATGGCATCGATTCGACCGGCTCAGCGAGCCAATCCAAGGGGATGTGGTCCAGGTGATCGGGCAAATCGGAAACGACGAGGCCGTTGCCTGTCTGCAGAAGATTGTATCGGCCGATTACGCGGCGAGCGTCAGGGAAGCCGCCGCCGAGGAGATCGCAGACCGCTCAACCAGCTGAAACCGAGACGCGTCAGCCCTGCTGGTCGTCTTCGAGATCAGCCATGTGAGTGTCGTCGTCCGCCGCCATCCCGGCCGGCAACGCCTTGGCGGCTTTTGCTCCCAGGATCTTGAGCTGCTCGGCCCGGCGGATCAGATTGCCCCGGCCGCTCACCAGGCGGTCATATGCGGACTGGTAGGCACCGCGGGCGCGATCCAGTTGGAGCCCGACCTCCTCCAACGCCGCCACGAACCCCACGAATTTGTCATAGAGGCCGCCGGCTTTGGTGGCAATCTCCAGCGCATGACGATTTTGATATTCATGGCGCCAGATGTTCTGAATGGTTCGTAAGGTGACCAGCAAGGTCGATGGGCTCACCAGGACGATATTCTGCTCGAATGCCTCGGTAAAAAGGTCCCCCTGGCGCTCGACAGCGGCCAGGAACGCCGCCTCGACGGGGACGAACATGAGTGTGAAATCGGGGCTGCGCACCCCTTCGAGTGAATCGTAGCGTTTGCCGGCCAGGGAACGGATGTGATGGCGCAGCGCATCGATGTGAGCGCCAAGGAACTGCTCCCGCTCCTGGGGCGACTCGGCATTGAAATAGGCCTCGTACGCCTTGAGCGATACCTTGGCGTCCACGATCACATCCTTGCCCTCGGGCAGCCTGACGATGGCGTCGGGCTGATACCGGCGACCGGTCTGGTCGTGAAGCCCCACCTGCACCTCGTACTCGCGCCCTTTTTGCAGTCCCGATGCCTCCAGCACCCGCTCCAGGACCACCTCGCCCCAGTTGCCGCGGGCCTTGCTGTCCCCCTTGAGCGCTCGGGTGAGGTTGACGGCCTCCTTGCTGATCTTCTGATTCAACTCTTTGAGGTGATGAATTTCCGACTGGAGGGCCGTGCGGTCGCGGGTCTCTTTGTCGTAGACATCTTCGACCCGCCGTTTGAATTCGCCGATCTGATCGCGCAGGGGACCAATGAGTTGATCCATGGCGGTGCGGTTCTGATCGACAAATTTATGGCTCTTTTCTTCGAATATCTGCTGGGCCAGGTTTTCGAACTCGTTTTTGAGCTGGTCGCGGGCCTGATGGATCAGGGCGATCTTTTCGGCCGCTTGTTTGCGTTCCTCATCGAGAATGGCAGTGAGCTCGGAAATGTGCGCCTTGGAATTGGAGAGTTGCTGCTGAAGCGCCGCCATTTGGCTCTCTTTTCGGGCCAGATCTTCCTCGACCCGGACCAGCCGGTCGCCCTTCTCCTGGGCTTTGGCCAATGCCGCCGACTCCCGGCGCAGCTCCGCCTGGAATCGATCCGACTGGTTCCGCACTTCGGCCAGCGCCTTTTCCAACGCCGGCATTTGTTGCACACGCGCCTCGAGCGTCGCATTGGCGGTCTGCAACGCCTCTTTTTCCTGCTGCCGGCGGCGGGTTTCGGCCTCGCATTCGGTGACCTGGATGCGCAACTGATCATTCATCTCCTGCAGGGTCAGTTGCTTTTCCTGCAGGAGGCGCAGCTCCATATGGATATCCGCCAGCAGCTGTTCGTAGTGCTGCTTGACACGGCTGCGCACCAGCCATCCGACGATCAGGCCACCGCCCAGAAGGCCCAGTGCGGCCGCCAACAAAATAGAAAAATGATCGTAGAAAAATACGGTCAATATCCAACTCCCATCCATCGCGTCACGGCAACTTACCCGTTCAAGGTTTGGAAATCAATGCCGGCAAAAAAACGCCCGCAGCCACATTGCAGTGGTCCGCGGGCGTCCTTTTTTAAATAGTGCCCATCCACAAATG